>DYIV01000010.1:21659-41853 GCA_020723435.1 Slackia heliotrinireducens
GGGAAGGCTCTCTCCGGGAATACGTGCGATCTTGAAGGGGATTCCTCCGTGGGCGTAGCCGACCTGCACGTTCATACGGCGTTCAGCTGGGACGCGAACTCAGCGGTCGAGGAGGTCCTCGCCCGGGCGGCGAGCATCGGGCTCGACGTGGTCGCTATTACGGATCACAACACGATCGACGGCGCCTTGGCGGCTCGCCGGATCGCCGAGCGCCTCGACAACGGCGTCGACGTCATCGTCGGTGAGGAGCTGGACACCCAGAACGGCCATCTGATCGGCCTCTTCCTGACA
The DNA here is from genome assembly GCA_020723435.1 of Slackia heliotrinireducens. Lineage (GTDB taxonomy): Bacteria > Actinomycetota > Aquicultoria > DYIV01 > DYIV01 > DYIV01. The sequence continues at coordinate 21,951 of DYIV01000010.1, forward strand.
GATCCTGTCCCGCCGAGGTTGACCTTCGCCGAGACGATCCACCGCATCCACGAGCAAGGCGGCCTTGCGATAGTGCCCCATCCCGGCGGCCCGCTGCCCTGGCATGCGACGCCCAGACGCATCACCGGCAATTGCCATCACCTTGACGGTTTGGAGGCCGCCAGCACGAGCTGGTTCGCGAACGTCGGACGCAAGGGTGCGCTCCATCGCAACCGCCACATCTACAAACTGGCCTTGACCGGCGGCAGCGACGCTCACTGCCTGGCTGCCGTCGGGCAGTGCGTGACCCTCTTCCCCGGACACACGGCCGATGACCTGCGCACGGCACTGGCGCAGTGTAGAACGAGTGCGCGCGGGGAGCCGCTCCCCTTCGTCAAGGGTCTCTACGCCTTGGGCGTGCGCGCAAAGGAAGCCGTCGGCAAGGGCCGATTCACGGAGACGCCTTACTATGAGAGCCTTACCACCTGGGCAAGGAACGGCGTGGAATCCGCGCCGAACACCGAGGGATAGCCCCCTCGCCGGGAGCGCCGTTCGCTACATCGCAGATCCCCCACCCGTGCCGCCCGTTGAGATCCTTAGGAACGCGCCGGAGCGCTCGCCGCGGCCATTCGCACCACAAGCAGAGCGATGTCTCTGGCCGCGTCCGGTTTCGCGATCCTTCCGGCGGCTTCGCTCATCTTCGATAGTTCGCGCGGGTGGGTCAGCAGGTCTCGCAGAACCCGGTTGAGGTCTCCCGCCGTTCGGATCGCCACCCCGGCCCCGTGCTCCTGGAGGAAGTCGCAGTTGCGTTGCTCCTGTCCGGGGATCGGCTTGTAGATGAGCAGCGGCCGGCCGAGCGCGAGCGCTTCGGATACGGTGATGCCGCCCGCCTTGCTGATCACCAGATCCGCAGCAGCCATCTCGCGAGCCACGTCATGAACGTAGCCGAGGATGCGCGGCTTCGACGGCCATGCCCTCGTCAACAGCTCCAGCTTGTCGACGAGCGCCTCCGCCCTTCCGCAGACGAAGGTGACGTCGGTCTGTGCCGAAAGCCTGCCCAGCGCGTCGGCGACATCACCGATCCCTCCAAGCGCTCCATGGGCCCCAGCCATCACGAGCACCCGTCGTCTTCCGTCAGTCCCCGGACGCGCCTCCCGCGCCGCCCGCGCGAAGGCCGCCCGCACAGGAATCCCGAGCGGGCAGATCCTGGCCCGCTCGACACCGTAGGCGACCATCAGATCGGCGACGGACTCACTGCCCACGACGTAGGCGTCGGTTCCAGCGTGTATCCACTCCGGATGACACGTATAGTCGGTCACGACCGTCACGAGCTGCGCGGAGATCGTGCCGTGGTCTTTCAGATACGCGACCGCCCCGGATGGGATCGGATACAGTGAGGCGATCACGTCGAAGGGCCGCTCAGCGAGGTAGTGGGACAATCCTCGGCGACCCGGCGAGTCCATCATCTTCCGCATCCAGGAATCTGGTTTGACCTTCCCGATCGCGCGGTAGAAGAGCCCGTAGCTGGCAGGAGCGAGACGAATGCTGTCCAGGTAGGCCTTGCGTGACAAGGTCGTCACGACGTTGGGAACGAACTCGCGAAAGTAGTCGACCAGCACGCACTCCCATCCGGGGGCGACGCACTCCATCCCCTCCTCAATGGCCTCGGCGGCGCGCGTGTGCCCGTCGCCGTAGGGAGCGGTCAGTAGCAGAAGCCGTCTTGTGCCGGCTGGTTGGCTATCCATAGCCGTACCATGGTACCACCACGTGGGCGCGCTTTCTTTGCTCGCCTGACACCTTCCGATACAATAGCGCAAATGGACGACGTCAGACCCGAGCCGGCGGCTCTCAAATCCCCGTCCATCGCGCGATCGACCGCCACCATGTCGATCATAACGATGGGCAGCCGCATCACCGGATACGTGCGCATAGCCGCACTCGCCTATGCCCTGGGAACGACGCGCATCGCCGACTCCTACGCCCTGGCCAACAACATGCCCAATATGCTCTACGAGCTGTTCGCCGGCGGGATCCTCTCGAGCCTCTTCATCCCCATCTTCATCGAGTACTTCGCCCAGCAGAAGGAGGATGAGGCCTGGGAGGTCGCCTCGATAGTCCTCAACCTTACGACGGTCGCGCTTGTCGTCGTCGCCATCGGGGCCGCGGTCCTTGCCTATCCCCTAGTACGACTCCAGACGTTGACGGTCAAGGCCACCGACGCCGAGCTGGCCACGTACTTCTTCCGCTTCTTCGCGTGGCAGGTCATCTTCTACGGATTCTGCGCCATCTTCACAGGACTGCTCAACTCGTTCAGGCGATTCGCCGCACCCATGGTGTCGCCGCTCGCCAACAACATCTTCGTCATAGCCGTCATCTTCGGACTCTACGTCCCGCTTCGCGACAGCAATCCGCAGTTGGCCCTCATGCTTCTGGCTCTCGGCACCACGCTTGGAGTCGTTATCATGGCCGCCGTGCAGGTGCCGTCACTCATCCGCATTCACCCCCGGTTCCGGTGGACGTTCAACTGGCGCCACCCCGCCATACGCAAGATATTCGTCCTGGCCGGCCCGGTCCTGGCCTACGTCATCTCCAACATGATCGGCCTAACCGTCCAGCAGAACCTAGCCTTCCGTTTCCCCGGCGGCGTTGCCGCTTGGACCTACGCGTGGGTATTCTTCCAGCTGCCGTACGGGATCTTCGCCGTCTCCATCTCAACGGCGATCTTTCCGGAGCTCTCAGAGCAGTGGACACGGGGCAATACCGACGGCTTCAAGCGAAGCATCTCTCAAGGACTACGGATGACCGCGTTCATCGTGCTTCCCTGCGCCGCCGCGCTCCTCTCCCTCTCGACGCCGGTTCTTGCCACCGCGATCCAGTACGGCCTCTTCGATCCGAAGGCCACCTCATACACAGCGCCGATTCTCTCCTTCATGGCGCTCGGCCTGACCTCTTTCGCCATCTACATGTTCATGACGAAGGCATTCTATTCCATCCAAGACACCGCGACTCCGATGAAGACAAACATCCTGGGCGTGCCGCTGAATGTCGGCCTCAACCTGGTCTTTGTCAGGCTCCTTGGAGTGAAAGGATTGGCGCTCGGTCTCGCCCTGACCTACACCTTCACGAGCGCTCTCCTGGTCTACCGGCTACGGAAGAGGGTAGGACCTCTGGGCGGACGATACCTCTCCCTGTCCATCGGCCGCCAAGTCGCCGCGGCCACACTGATGGCCGCCGTCGCCTTTGGGCTGGCCCATGCGGTCACCTACTCGACGCTAGGCGGCAGGCTGCTCTCCGTTGCACAGCTTGCCGCCGGCGGGTTGGGCGGTCTGGTGGGGTATGTCCTGGCGTCCTTCGCATTGGGATCCGACGAGGTCCGCGCCGCCGTGACAAGAGGCCGCTCGATGCTCACAGCGCGCGCGGAGAAGGCCTAGCGGGGTCAACCCGCGGAGAACAGGCAACCATCAGGCGAGACGCCGCTCGCGCTCCTCGTATTGCAGCGTCATCTTCGTGTCGAGCATCGCCATGGTCAGCGCCACACCGACGAAGAGCATGATCATGGCGGGAATCACTACTCCAGAGTCTTCGCTCAAGAGCCCGACGAGGCCCCCGAGCAGACCGCCCGTTAGGGCGCCCGCAAGCCCCTTGCGGCGAGAAAGCGTTTCGGCGAAAAGTCCGGTCGGCCTGCGCGTTAGAACGCCCAGCACGGCCAGTATCAGTAGAAGCACGTAGGACCAGCGCGTGCGCGCCATCACCTTCAGATTGCTCATCGTCTTGCGCTGAACGAGCAGAACGAGTTCCGTGAGTCCACCCTCGCCCGCGATCAGCCTGGCGCTTCGGCCGATGTGAGTGGCCTCAGTGGCCGGCCGCAGCGCATCATAGACCGCAAAGGAGGCCACCAGCAGCACGATCAGGCTGAGAATGACAATGGCGTCCGTCAACCCGATCTTCCTCTCGCGAAAGCGCAGGAATGCCGTGGCGAGTGCCACGCTCGAGCCGATTATGCCGGCGGCGTTGGCCCCCAGCGCCGGAAAGCCAAGAAGGACGACGGCCGCCACGAATGCGATGCCGATACCCCAGTCCCGAAGGCGCGCGGGCAAGACTGAGAAGTCGACGACATACGCGGCCACGACGAGGAGCGCGCCGATCAGTATCGCCCAGGTCTCGTTTCCCATTCCGTAGTAGCGAGCGCCATCCACCGGGGAGTAGCCGTAGAAGGTGCTCATGATCAACCGTCCGCCGAACCCCAACTGATCGATCACGACGAAGACGACCGTCGCCGCGCAGACTCTCATGAGTGAAGCCGCGCTCGACTTGCTGCCGGCGACGGCAAGCGACGGCAGCAGCACGCCCAGCCCGACAAAGGCGAGAATCATCTCGATGCGCGGGCTGTTAGGCGGCCTGACGAACCACATCAGATAGGCCGCCAGGGGCGCCGAGACAACCGTCATCAGTAGCCAGCGAGAGACGGCGGCGGCGCCTCTGGAGACCTCCTTTGAGAACAGCAGCAAGACCACGCCAACCAGCACGAGTGACAAGAAGAGAGTATAGCCGCCGGTGACGGTGGAACGAAGCGCCGACTCAGCGGACGCTCGATCGTAGAGGCCCACGAGCGTCGTCAGGCGAGCCATCCCCGAAGTGCCTTCCCCCTCAGAACGCATGGGGGCACCCAGGAACTCGACCCTCGGAGGCAGACCGAACCATTCCAGCACACTCGGCGCCACGTCGGTCAGATTGACCAGACCTTGGCGCTGAGTCACCGGGGAAGTCAGCAGCCCCGGCTTGATCGTGGGTCCGTGGACGATGATGGGTGTGAGCGAATTCGCCCCGCCCCTCGCGGGCCCGACCGGCGACAGCACGATCAGTGTCGCACCTGGAGCCAACTCCCCGGCCAGCGCCTTCAAGAACGCGTCCGCCCGCTCCACGGCTTCTTCGCGCTGTCGGACAGCCACGCGCGGCGTTACGTACAGCTGGTAGCGCTCGGCCCGCATTACGTCGCCGAAGTCCAGGACGACGAAGCCTGCCTTGCCGCGAACCGACCGGTAGCCGTCGAGCAGGCGCTTCGTGTTGCTGACGACGCCATACGCGGCCGCGCTCCTTGTCGACAGCATTCCCTTTCCGACGTCCCCGTACTTCACGCGGCCCTTCGCGTCCATTGCGATGTAGGCGCTGTGGCGTTGCTGAGCCTCAACCTCATTCACGAGCGCCGTGTCCTGGTTGCCATATATGGCGTTCGCCTTGCCGGCCCGGCGAAGCGCCTCACCGAGCAGCCCGGGAATCATGTGATAGGACAGGTCCCGATTTGCCATGTCCAGCGCGGGCAGCCCGACGTCGAGAACCGCGTATCCTTCCGGAGCATATCCGGTTCGCCGGCGATATATCGCGCTCGCCGAAGTCCCCTCGATCGATTCAGCGGCACTCAGCGCGGGGTCCACGAGAGGTGTCACCTGCGCTCGCGCTCCGGCGCCTATGGTGACCGAAGAGCGGTCAATGCCGGCCTTGCCGACGCCCAGCGAGTTTGCCAGGCCCACCGCGGACCCGTCGATGAGCGATCGAGCAAACGGCATCGGCCCCCCACGAAGATCCGCGAGGCCCAGCCCCCCGACGACCACGATCACAACCTGATCGGTCTTATGTCGCGCGGCTGCAGGCAGGGCACACGAGCCTCCGAGAAGAGCCACGAGCAACGCCACGGCCACCAGTCGCTTCGTCATCCTTGTCCCTCACTTGCCGCCTGTTCATACACCCGCAGCGTCTGCTCTATCATCTTCTTCGCGCTGAATAGCCGCAGCGCCCGGGTCTTCGCTCGTCGTGCCATCGCTCCGGCTTCGCCCCCGGTCAACACCTCGACGACGGCCGCCGCGAGCCTATCCGGCTCGCCTACGGGAACGAGCCGCCCCACCTCCAAGGTGACCACTTCCGTCAGGCCTCCGGCGGTCGTGGCCACGACCGGTTTTCCCAGGAGCATCGATTCTACCGCAACCAAGGATTGGCCTTCACTGACGGAAGGAACGACCGTCACATCAAACGCCTGCATGTAGTCGCTTGCCGGCACGTGTCTGCCCACGAACCGCACGCTGGACGCCACGCCCAGATCCGCAGCGAGCGTTTCGATCTCGGACCGCAAGGGCCCCTCTCCCACAACCACGAATACCGTCTCCGGTACCGCGCGGTTGACGACGACCGCCATGCGAACGAAGTCCGCGACGCCCTTCTCGGGTGCCAGTCGCGCGACGCAACCCACCACCCTGTTTGCTTCGGCAATTCCGAGAATGGAACGGGCCGTCGACAAGTCGATGCCTGGGGCAACTCGATCGGGATCGACTCCGTTGGGAATCACGTGCACCCGCCCATCTCGAGGCCTGCCCGGCAGAGCCGCCCGTACGGCCTCCGAGACGACGATGACGCGTCCGGCGCGTCTCAGAAGGAACCGCTGCAGCAGGTCGTAGAGTGTGCGTTTCGCCGGCGTCGCGCCCGGCGGCACCGCGATGGTGTGCAGCGTACACACGTGAGCGGGCTCACCGTGCGCCTTCAGAAGTGTCGCCCCGAGCACCCCGGCGTGAAACCCGTGCGTATGGACGATCTGCGGGCTCTCTGCCGCGATCGCCTCGGCCAGAGCGCGTCTCGCCCGACCATCGGCCCTTACCTCGATCGTGGAAGGAATGGGCACGATTCGCACTTGCGTCCCTCGCGCCTCCAAGTCCGCCCGCTGCTCCTCATCGTCCTGGCAACAGACGACGATCTCGTACTCGTCTGATACTCCATCGAGCAGCGCGAGCAAATGCTGCCACATTCCGCCCGCCACAGGGCGCATTACCATGAGGAGCTTCCCGCTCATTGGGGCCGCCTCCGTCCCATCGCGCCCTCGTAGACGGCGAGAGTCGACGTCACCATGGCCGCGCTCGTATACTCCCGCGCGACCAGCTCCTTGCCCCGGAGCGACATGCCGGCCAGCCTGTCGGAGCCCAGCAGATCGGACACCGCTTTCGCCAGTGCCTCAGGATCCTCCGGCGGAACCAACGCGCCGACCTCATCGCTGATCACGTCAGGCAGCGCCCCCACCGCGGTGGCTACCACCGGGACGCCCATGGCCAGCGCCTCGATCACGGCCAGCGGCAGACCCTCGAATATCGACGGCAACACCACCAGATCGAAAACCTGCAGGTAGTCGGCGACCGGCGCGTGGAATCCCGTGAAGACCACGCGATCATCAAGCCCAAGGTCGGTGGTGAGCTCTCTCAGGTCCTGCTCGCACGGCCCGTCGCCTACTATGACGAGGCGAACCCGTTCGTCTCGCAGAATCGCGAGCATTCTCAACAAATAGGCGACTCCTTTCTCAGGAGCCAGCCGGCCGACGTATCCCAAGATCCTTTCGCCTTCGCCTGCTCCAAGACGCTCCAGCGCCTCCGAACGGCCGATGGCCGGCGTAACCTGCCCCCTGCCGATCCCGTTCGGAATCAGCGTCACCCTTCGTGCCGCTCTAGGCGGCAGTTCCTGGGCGATCTCTCTCGAAACACAGATGATGTAGGCCGTCGTCGAGGCGTATAGCCTCCCGAGAAGACGGTAGAGCGCCGCCTTGATTCCGGTTACGTCGGGCCGCACGAAGATGCTGTGCAGCGTCGAGACGTGCGGTGGCCGACCGGTGACCAGGCAGACGAGCGAGGTCAACAGACCGGCATGGATATTGTGGGAATGGACAAGCGCCGGCCGCTCCAGGCCAATCACACGGCGCAGCTGCCGCGCGGCGCGCAAGTCCGCGATCGGCTCAATGGTAGGGGGCATCTCTACGATACGCGCCCGCAGCCCGCGCGAGCTCAGCCGCTCCAGCTGCTCTGGGTCGTCCTGGCAGGCGACGACGTACTCGAATTCATCCCCCATCTCCTCAACCAGCGTCTCAAGATGCCGCCACATCCCCCCTGCCACCGGCCGCATGACGATGAGGAGCTTCGGGGCCACCTACTCCGCGCCCACCTTGGGCGACAAGGCGTCGGCGGTACCCTTGGTGCCGTAGTTGCCGGGAGAGCCGCTGAGCGCGTAGACGAGCGAGACTCCGCCTATCGGCGAGTTGACGTTGTCGACGGTACTTATTCCCGCATCTTGATACTCGCCCATGACGGATTGGCCGATCTCACTGGATTCGACACCAACCATGGGCGTGCGGCTCTTCTTGAGGGCGGCGATCAGAGGCAGTTGGACCTCGGTCATCATCGCCTTGTTGCCCGATCCGGCCAGCAGAACGACCATCTGTGCCGGCAGCGCGTCAGTCCCCGACACGCTCAGCACCCCGATGTCGGACAGCTGGGTCAGGAACGCGGGCTCCGCCCGTTGAGCCAGCTGTGTTGCCAGATCTGAGATGAGGCGATCCCGTAGGGCATCGCCCTTGAGCTTCTGCCGCAAGTAGATCTTCTCGAGCCTGCCCGCTGACGCTGCCTCCTTGGTTCCGAGATCGGGAGATGAGATCGTCACGTAGTTCACGCGCGCGCCTGCCTGCCTCAGGGAGATGACTACGCTTCTTACGCCAGCCGTATCCTGAGGGTCGGTGGAGACGACCGCGACGCGCTTCTTCGCCAGTCGCTTGTCGATCAACACCGGCAAGACCGTCTGGAAGAACCGATCGTTCTGAGCCGCGGCTTCCTGCAGGGCGCGATTGCGGTCCCGCAGCGTCGCGAATTCCTCGCGCAACCCGGAGACGAGCGCCGTCTGCTGCTTCACCACGATGCCCCGATTCACGATCGCCGTTCCAAGCACGATGCCCACCGTAAGCGCCAGGAAGACCGCCACCAGCGAAGCGATGTGATACCTCATATCGAACATCTAGATTCCTATCTTCGCCTGCAATTGCATCAAGACCAGCCAGAGCGTCTGGCGAATCGGCGACAGCATCACGATCACGGTAATGGCGACGAGCGCCGCCGCCACCAGAACTATCAGCTGGGACGGTTTCACGCTTGACCGGTATAGCTTGTTTACGCCCTTCGCATCGACAAGTCGCGGCCCCACTCGAAGACGGCACAGGAAGGTGCTGGCCATCCCCTCGCGACCTTTGTCCAGGAATTCAACAAGGTTCGCGTGCGTTCCTACCGCCACGATCAGCTCGGCCCCCTTCTCGTAGGCCAGCAGCAACGCCAGGTCCTCACTCGTGCCCGACAAGGGAAAGGTCCGCGCGGTCATTCCGACATCCGCCACTCGTTCCATTCCGGGCGCGCGTCCGTCCGGGTAAGCGTGGACAATCAGCCCCGCACCGCACAACAGCGCCTTGTCGCTGACGCTGTCCATGTCCCCAACGATTATGTCGGGCGTGTGTCCCTCCTTGAGGAGCGCGTCAGCCCCGCCGTCGACGCCGATGAGCACCGGCTTCATCTCGCGAATGTAGGCGCGAAGTGCGATCAGATCCGCCTTGTAGTCGTAGCCTCTGACCACGACGAGCGCCTGCCTCCCGCGGAAGTCCACCTCGGTCTCCGGCACCTCCGGCGGATCGAGCAACAGCTCCTTCTCCTGCTTCACGTACTCGAGAGTATTCGTCGCGAACTTCTCGATCTCGGCGCCCAGCTGCTCCCTCGCCGCTTCCATCTTCTGCCTGACCGCCGCCACGGTGAGAACCGTCCCCTCAGCGACGAGCGTCTTGCCCCTGAAGATCTGTCCTCCCGAGACCATGATCGCCTGTCCCTCACTGAGATACTCGAATATCTTGGGGCCGACGTTGTCTACCAGGTGCACGCCCGCGGCGGCAAGCATTAGCGGTCCGACGTTCGGATAGCGACCGGAGATGGACGTGTCGGCATTGATGACGACCTCCACGCCACGCTCGAGCAGCGCCTCGGCGCTGACCCGGTCGATGTCCTCATGGTCGATTATTGCGATGTCGCCCGGCCTCAACCGCGTTACCAGCGTCTTTGTTCTCTTGTCCAGCCGGGCAACGCCCTCCGCGTACATACCTAGCCCCCCGCCAGCATCTCACGCGCGTGCTGAAGCGACGTCTCGCTCATCTTCGCGCCCGATAGCATCCGGGCGACTTCTTCGACTCGCCGCTCGCCCTCGACCGGCACGACCGAAGTCTTCGTTCGCCCGTCCTCTTCGGACTTGGCCACGCTCAGGTGACGCGCGGCCACGGAGGCGATCTGCGGCAGGTGGGTTACACAGATCACTTGGTGATCTGAAGCCAGCGCAGCGAGCTTCGCGCCCACCGCGGCGGCCGTCTTGCCACCTACCCCGGAGTCGATCTCGTCGAAGACGAGCGTCGGAACGTCGTCGGCGGCGCCCAGAACGACCTTGGCGGCGAGCATGACACGTGAGATCTCGCCCCCGGACGCGATCTTGGCCAGCGGCCGAGCCTGTTCGCCGGCGTTGGAGCTGAAGAGAAACTCAACTTCGTCGGTGCCGCTCGGTCCCCACACGTCGGCATTGACGCAGTCTCGATCGGTCAAGGCGACTCTGAACTGCGCCTTTGACATGTTCAGCGCGCCCAGCTCCCCCGTCATGCGGCTCTCAAAGCGCGACGCCGTCCGGACACGCGACGAGTGAAGCTCCCGGGCTACTTCTTGCAACTCGGCCTTCAGCCGCTCAAGCTCCGCATTCAGCTTCTCCTGATCCTCCCGCGCCGACTCGAGCCGGCGTAGCTCTTCCGACAGCCGCGCGCCCTCCCGCAAGATCTCTTCCACCGTCGGCCCGTACTTCCGCTTCAGATCCGCGATGAGCGCCATCCGCTCCTCGGCCTCCACAAGAGCCTCTGGACTGAACTCCACTGCTTCTCCGTACTCGCGCAACGCGCGGGCGACATCCTCCAGCTCGTAGGATGCCGACTCGATGCGCTCGCCCAGGCGGTCGAGGGCGGAATCGACGCCGGGCAGCGAGCCCAGGGAGGCCGCGCCCCGCTGGAGCGCTCCGATCGCCCCGGCCTCTTCCTCGTCTGAAGTCAGATACCGGCGGGCCTCCGCGGCGGCCGACGCAAGCTGCTGCGCGTGGCGAAGAACTTCCCGGCGCCCCGCAAGCTCGGCGTCCTCACCGGGAAGCAACTGCGCCCGCTCGATCTCCTGAAGCTGGAATTCCGATAGCTCCCGTCGCCGCGCGCGCTCCGTCGCCGCCAGCTCGACGTCCGTGAGCCGCTGTTGTGTGTCGCGAAGACCCTCCAGAAGCTGCTGCCACCGTTGCCGGCGAGCCATCTGTTTCGCGCCGCAGAAGCGGTCCAGGTAGTCGACATGCGACGCGGCACGCAGCAGCGCCTGGTGCTCGTGCTGGCCATGGAGATCAACCAAGGACCGGCCCAACTCGGCCAGCGCTCCGACGGAGACAAGGGAACCGTCAAGGTAGCATTTGCTCTTGCCCTCAACGGAGATGACCCGCGAGACGACGACTTCCCCGCGCTCGGGAAGTCGGAATCGGCCCTCCACGCGCGCCTCGTCGCTTCCCGCGCGTATCGCCGTCGTATCCGAGCGCCCGCCGAGAAGCAGACTCAGTGCGGCCAGCAGAATCGTCTTGCCCGCGCCGGTCTCTCCAGTCAGAACGTTCAGGCCCTCACCGAACTCGATCAGGGCCTCGTCGATCAGCGCGAACTCACAAATGCGCACTTCTTCGAGCACTGCTACTGGCCCTCGTCGGCATCCCAAATCGTCAACTTCTGACGCAGCACGGTGTAGAAACTGTGCTCCTGGACCCGCGCCAAGTGGAAGCGATTCGCGTGCGATGCCACCGCGAGCCGCCCGAAGCTGCCGGGCGCCAGGCCGGAATCGTATCCGTCCATGTGAAGGAAGAGATCGCCCCGATCCTCCGGGGGCACACTTATCTCAACCTGATCTTCCTCCGACAGGATGGCGCTTCGATTGAGCAGGGAATGGGTGCACAGTGGCGTCATCACCACCAGCTTCGCCTCTGGCGAAACGAATGGCCCCCCGCACGACAGCGAGTAGGCCGTCGAACCGGTGGGCGTCGCCAGAATCATGCCGTCACAGAAGTAGCGGTTGAATAGTTCGCCGTTTATCGCGACAGACAGGCGCACCATCCGGCGGCGCGCCCCGACTCCGATTACGATTTCGTTGATTGCGGCGTACCGGCCAAGCTCGGTTCCATCGTCACCCACGGCGCTGCACGCGAGGACGGAGCGCTCTTCCACGCGGTAGGCCCCCTCAAGCAGCTTCTCCATCGCCGACCATACCGCGGGCGCCTCGACCTCGGCCAAGAAACCCACTCGGCCGAGATTGATACCCAGCACAGGCCTACCTTCGGTCAGCACCTGGCGCGCGGCGCGCAATAGTGTGCCGTCACCACCCAGCGAGACGACGACATCGGCGGTGGAGATCTGCGAAGCCCCCAGGTCGGGACGGTCCACAGCGGCCGCCTCCGAAGCGAGCATGACCGGCTGAACGTCACGCTCCTCGAGCCAGACGGTCAGCCGTCGACCGAGCTCCACCGCGTCCGCCTTTCCCTCATGAAGGACGACTCCGATCTTCAAGAATTCCTCACTCCTGCCCGCGAGAAAGAGCGGCGTGCGCCGCGGTCACAATCGCTTCCACAAGGCCTTCGAGATCGCGGTCGCCGTCTTCGATCGGTTCCTCGCGCGCCGCGTACAGCCAGAATTCAATATTACCATCGGCCCCCGTGATCGGCGAGTAATCCAGCCCGCGTACGGCGAGTCCGGCTTCGACGGCGCTCCGCACCACCGAGCGGACGATTGCCGTGTGTGTCGCCGCGTCCCGTACGACCCCGCCCTTTCCCACCTGTCCGCGCTCCCCCTCGAATTGCGGCTTGATCAGTATCAGAAGGATGCCGCCCGGCGCCAGCAGCTCGACCAGTACGCCAAGTATCTTGCCCACCGAGATGAATGAGACGTCTACAGCCACGAGATCGGCCGCGTCCCCAAGCGATGACGGGTCGAGATGGCGCACGTTCGTGCGTTCCAGCGCCGTCACGCGAGGTTCGTTCCTCAGCCCCCAGGCGAGCTGGCCGTAGCCCACGTCGATTGCGGTGACATGGGCGGTGCCCCGTTGGAGAAGGCAGTCGGTGAAGCCGCCGGTGGATGCGCCGACGTCGACGGCCCTCATCCCGTGGGGGTCGATTTCGAAGGTATCCAAGGCGTGCGCCAGTTTGATGCCGCCGCGCGAGACGAACTGTGGTCGACTCGCCACTTCCAGGGGAACATCCCGAGGCAGCTGCTGGCCGGCCTTGGTTACCGCCACCCCGTCCGCCGTGACCTCCCCGGCCAGGATGGCCGCCCGCGCCTGCTGGCGGCTCGCCACCAAGCCCCGCTGGAGAAGGAGAAGATCAGCTCGCTCCCTTTTCATGGGCCGCGGGGGAGAGCCTCCCTTCCACGATGTCGGCGATGTTCGGCACCGTGAGGCCCACGTCGGAGAGGAGCTGCGGAACCGAGCCGTGAGTCACAAACCGGTCCGGCACACCGAATCGGAGAAGCTCCGTTGACACATTGTTGTCGGCAAGCACCTCCGCCACCGCCGAGCCAAAGCCCCCGGCCAGAGCGTTCTCCTCGACGGTCGCTACCAGCTCATGGCTTTCAGCCGCCGCGATCACGCCTTCCAGATCCAACGGCTTGACGAATCGCGCGTTGATGACACTGCAGGAGATGCCGCGACGCACCAGGAGTTCCGCCGCGCCCAGCGCCACGCCCACCATCCTGCCCAAGGCGAGGAGACACACATCCTTCCCTTCGAGGATGGTCTCCATGCGACCGATTGGGATGGGCGTGAATTCACCGCGCAAGGCGACGCCCTCTCCCTCTCCCCTGGGGTAGCGCACGGCAACGGGTCCCGAAACGTGATGGATGGCCGTGTAGAGCATATCACGCAGCTCGGATTCGTCCTTCGGGCTCATGACCGTCATTCCCGGCATGTGACGCAGGTAGGAAAGATCGAACACCCCATGGTGCGTCGGCCCATCCTCCCCCACGAGCCCCCCTCGATCGAGAGCGAAGACGACGTGAAGGTCTTGCAGGCAAACGTCCTGTACAACCTGGTCGTAGGCGCGCTGCAGGAACGTGGAATAGATCGCACATACAGGCAAGAGCCCTCGCGCCGCCAGCCCTGCGGAGAACGTCACCGCGTGCTGCTCGGCGATGCCGACGTCGTAGAATCGCTCCGGGTACTTCAACCCGAACTCCTCGAGGCCGGTACCGGCCGCCATGGCCGCGGTGAGGGCCACGATTCGATCGTCGCTTTTCGCCAAGTCGACCATGGCGTCGCCGAAGACCTCGGTGTACTGCGGCGCCTTCCCCTTCTTGCGTGGCTCGCCGTTGGATACCACAAAGGGCGAGATGCCGTGGAACTTGTCGGGGCTGTTCTCCGCGTGGCAATAGCCGCGTCCCTTCGTGGTTATCGCGTGTATGAGCACGGGACCATCGATCCTCTTGGCCAGGCCGACACTTGTCTTGACCGCGTCGATGTCGTGTCCGTCGATCGGCCCGATGTACTTCAGCCCGAGCTCCTCGAAGATCATGCCGGGCACGAGGAGCTGCTTCACGGACTCCTTGACGTGCTCGCCCGTCGTGAACATGAAATCGCCGATACCCGGGATCCTGCGCACCGCCGATTCGATCTCGTCGCGCAGCTTGTTGTACGTGGGATCGAGACGGATGCGCGCCAGATACGACGACATGGCGCCGACGTTTCCGGCAATCGACATCTCGTTGTCGTTGAGGAAGACGATCAGGCGCGTGCCGAGATGTCCTGCCTGGTTGAGAGCCTCGTAGGCTATTCCGCCCGTGAGCGATCCGTCACCGATGACGGCGACGACGGTTTCGTCGCCTCCCTGTTTGTCTCGAGCTTCAGCCAGGCCGAGAGCCACACTGATCGAGTTGGACGCATGCCCGGTGTCGAATGCGTCATGTTCGCTCTCCGAGCGCTTCGGAAACCCGGACAGCCCGCCGTAGGTGCGGATCGTGGGAAACTCATCCCGCCGACCGGTGATCATCTTGTGCACGTAGCATTGGTGGCCGACGTCCCAGACGATTCGGTCTGTCGGGGAATCGAGCGCCAGATGCAGACCGAGGGTCAGCTCGACGACTCCCAAGTTAGGAGCGAGGTGCCCGCCATTTTTCGAGATGCAGGTGACGAGTTCGGTGCGAATCTCTTCGCACAGATTATTCAACTCGGCGCTGGTCAAATCGCGCAGATCGGCCGGGCTGTTGATTCTGGATAGGATGTTCTCTGACACCAAAGCGCTTTCTGCCGTCACAAAGACCTTCTTCAAGGGGATATTCTACCGATTCCTGCTGGTTACGACCAGCGAAGGGCCTGGCGCCTACCTCTTGCGCTCGCAAACGAAGTCGGCCATGTCGCGCAGACGCCCCGTGTCACCTGGGAGTCCGTTCAACGAACGCTTCGCTTCATCGGCCGCCGCGCGGGCAATCTTCGCCGCTTCCTCAAGACCATACACGCCCGGAAAGGTCGCCTTGAAGCGCTCCTCGTCGCTCCCCACGGGTTTGCCCAGCACCGCTTCGTCGCCCGTTAGATCGAGAATGTCGTCGGTTATCTGAAAGGCAAGCCCCAGCCGGTCTCCGTACCGCTCCAGGACGGCCAGGAGCTCCTCTGATCCGTCTCCCAGAATCGCCCCGGCCTTGACCGACGCCGTTATCAGCTTTCCGGTCTTGTGTCGATGTATGAAGTCGAGCTTCGCCGCGTCAACCTGCGTCTTGGCCGACAGCACGTCGACGACCTGCCCACCGACCATGCCACCCAGGCCGCTGGCCTCCGCTATCTCGCGAACGACCCGCACCGCGAGGTCCGGCCTGTCTGGTGACTGCTCCGCGCCGATGAGCCGGAACGCCTCCGCGAAGAGAGCGTCCCCGGCCAGGATCGCCACGTCCTCCCCAAACGCGATGTGACAGCTGGGCTTTGCCCGGCGCATATCGTCATTGTCGATCGCCGGCAAGTCGTCGTGGATGAGCGAGTAGGTGTGGATGTATTCGATGGCGCAGGCAGTCGGCAGGACTTGGTCCCAATCGAGTCCGACCAGCTCCGCTCCGAGCAAGACAAGAACCGGCCGAAACCGCTTTCCGCCGGAGAGAAGGCTGTAGCGCATCGCCTCGCAGACGACGCCCGCATAGCGGCTTTCACAGGGAAGGAAGGATTCCGACAGTGCGGCCTCTACGGCGAGACGCGCGTCGTCAGGATAGCTCGCTCTCACCGGCCAGCGCTTCCTGTTCGCCTTGCTCCTGCTCCTGGCCGACGATCCTTGTGTGGTCTATCTTCTCCGTGCAAACGTTGGCCAGAGCAACGCCCTCCTCGAGCAGCTCGAGGGAGCGGTCCAGATCCGTCTCCTTCTTCCGCACCTCTGAGACGATCTCTTCGAGCCTGCCAAGTGCCTCGCGGAACGTCGGATCTTGTTGCTGCGTGTCGGTCATGCCTGCCCTTGTCTCTAGCCGGTGTCGTCTTGGTTCGCGCTGGCTGCGCCAAGTTCCTCCAGATCGTGAGCAACCCGTCCCAGTATCCCATTGACGAACTTGCCGCTCTCAGACGAACCGTACGCCTTCGCCAACTCAACCGCCTCGTTGACCGAGACGCTGGTGGGAATGTCGCTCTCGGAAAGCATCTCATAGATGGCTATGCGCAGGATGTTGCGATCCACGATGGACATACGCTCCAGAGCCCAATGCTCGGTTGAGGCCGAGATGATCTCGTCGATGCGCCCCCTGCACCCTTCTATCCCCGTCAGGAGCTGCGCGGCGAAGCCCGGAAGCGAGCCTCCTCGGCAGAAGAGCCTGCCATCGACGATGTCCTCGACGGACAGATCGGAGGTCTCGCTTTGATAGAGCACCTCGAGCGCCGCTCTGCGTGCCTTCCTTCGCTCGCGCATTTGTCGACTCCAGACCGTCCCTATTCGCCCGCCTTCACGGAGACCGCCGGTGCGCGGTCCTCGCCGGCTAGCCCTCCGTGCGCGGAAAGGCCAAGCCGTCAATGAAGACGTCTACGGTCGCGGCGGGGCGCCCGATCATCGACTGAATCGCCTCGCTGATCGCGGCCTGGACCCGCCTCGCCACCTCTTTCAAAGGTCTCCCGTACTCAGCGACTATGTGAACTTCGATTCCGATGGAATCATCCACTCGCGTCGCCGTCACACCCGAACTTCGTTTCGCTAGTCTCCCGCCAACACCGCCGGCAATGTCGGCGACGCCCTCGACCTTCCCTGCCGCCATCTGCGCGATCTCCTCCAGCACCTGCGGCTCGACCGAGAACTCGCCGAATTCGAACCTTTCGTTCTTCGTCGCCACCTCTTCCCCCTACTCCGGCAACAGATGAGTCGCGATGAAATTCGTGTGGACGTCTCCGCGCCGGAACGCCTCGTTGGCCACGACACGCTCGTGGAACGGGATCGTCGTTGGGATGCCGTCTATGATGAACTCCTCCAGAGCCCTGCGGCTTCTGGCGATCGCCTCCGCGCGCGTCTCACCCCAGATTATCAGCTTCGCCAACAGCGAGTCGTAGAACGATGGAATGACGTAGCCCGAGTACAGGTGGCTGTCGACGCGCACACCCGGCCCACCAGGCGGGTTATAGAGTGTGACGGTGCCGGCGCCGGGCATGAAATCACGGTCCGGGTCCTCCGCGTTGACTCGGTACTCGAACGCGTGACCCCGAATCTGGACGTCATCCTGTGAGTGCTGCAGCTTCTGCCCGGCGGCGATGCGTATCTGCTCCTTGATGATATCGATGCCCGTGACGGCCTCGGTCACGGGGTGCTCAACCTGAACTCGAGTGTTCATCTCCATGAAGTAGAACGACCCGCTACCGTCCAACAGGAACTCCACGGTCCCCGCGTTCACGTAGCCCGCTGCCCGGGCGGCCGTCAGCGCCGCTTCGCCCATCGCGGTGCGCAGCCCGTCGTCAAGGACGGGACAGGGCGCTTCTTCGATCAACTTCTGGTGCCGCCGCTGAATCGAGCAGTCACGCTCGCCGAGATAGATGCACTCGCCGTGTGAATCGGCGAGTATCTGGAACTCGACGTGTCTCGGCTGCTCGATGCACTTCTCGAGGTAGACCTCCGGATTGCCGAATGCGGCCTGCGCCTCAGCCTGCGCCGTCTCGAGGGAATCCTTCATCTCGGTGGCGCCACGCACGACGCGCATTCCCCGGCCGCCTCCGCCGGCGCTCGCCTTGATCATCACCGGGTAGCAGACCTCGTCCGCGAATGCGATCGCCTCGCTCAGAGCGCCGATCGCCCCCTCGCTGCCGGGAATGACGGGCACGCCCGCCGCCGCCATCGTGTCGCGCGCGACGGACTTATGTCCCATCTTCTCGATCGCCTCTGGCGGCGGCCCGATGAACGTAATGTTGCACGACCGGCACACCTCGGCGAACTCCGCGTTCTCCGCCAGGAATCCATATCCGGGGTGGATCGCCTCGGCCCCCGTGATCTCCGCCGCGCTTATGATGTTTGGGGCCGACAGGTAGCTCGATTTCGACGGGGCCGGTCCGATGCAGACGGCCTCATCGGCCAGCTTGGCATGCAGGCTTGTCGCGTCGGCCTCGGAGTAGACCGCGACGGTCGCGATCCCCATCTCCTTGCAGGCGCGGACAACGCGCAGTGCGACTTCTCCTCGATTCGCGATGAGGATCTTTGCAAACACCAGGTTTCCTTCGCTTGACCGGCCTAGACCAATGAAAGATGGGCTACGAAGCGGGTTCGTAGTAAAAGAGAGTCTCCCCGTACTGCACAGGCGTGGCGTCGTCAACGCAGATCTCGCGGATGACGCCTTCCTCTTCCGCGCCTATCTCGTTCATGAGTTTCATCGCTTCCAGGATGCACAGCGACTGGCCTTCCGTCACGGCGTCGCCCACTTCGACAAACGGGTCCGCCCCGGGCGCCGGGGCCCGGTAGAACGTGCCCACCATCGGCGCGGCGATCGCCCTCCAATTGGTGGGACGTTCGGCGTCTTCAACCGCAACCGACGCCTCACCTTGAGGTGCGGCTGATGCCGTCTCGCCTGCCTTGGCGACGCTGACCTGCGCGGACTCACCAGCCATACCCTTGCGGACTGATATCGTGACGCCGCCCTCTTCAACCGTGATTTCGTTTACGTCGCTCGCGTCAAGCAGCTGTACCAGCTCGCGGATTTGGCTGACATCCATATATCCATCCTCCTTAACAGCATCGATTTCCTCGCTCATCATGAAGACGGCCTTCTCGGCCCCCTCCCGATGAAGCTCGAGGTACTCGCGCGTCTCCTTCGGAAACAGCGCGTAAGATATGACGTCCTCGTCGGTACGGGCCAGATCGCCAAGCTCCTCGGCCATCTGCTCGAACGTTTCCGTCACCAGCTCGCCCGGCCGGCACTTGATCGGCTCCTCGCCGTTGAGGATCCGCTTCTCCACCTCGGGAGCCATCGGGCCCGGCGCCTTGCCATACAATCCCTTGACGTATGCCTTCATCTCCCCAGGAATGACCGCCCAACGCTTGCCGGTCAGAACGTTGATGACCGCCTGAGTCCCCACGATCTGCGAAAGCGGCGTCACCAGAGGCGGGTAGCCCACCTCGGCGCGCACCTTCGGTATCTCCTCCAGCACGTCGACCATGCGATCGAGAGCGTGCTGGTCCTTCAGTTGGCTCTCGAGGTTGGAGATCATTCCGCCGGGGACTTGATGCGAGGAGACCTTCATGTGAGTCAGCGATGTCACGCCTCGCTGAAAGCCGCGCTTCGAGCGAACCTGCTCGAAGTAGTCGGCGATGTCATAGAGCGCCTCCAGGTCGAGGCGAGAATCGTACGGCGTGTCCTTGAGCGCGGCGACGATCATCTCCGTCGCCGGTTGTGAGTTGCCGAAGGCGAGCGGAGCCGCGGCGGTGTCGATGATGTCGACACCCGCCTCTATCGCCTTGAGATAGTTCATCGGCGCCATGCCGCCGATGTAGTGACAGTGCAAGTGAACCGGCAGGTTCGTCTCGCGTTTGACGTGCTCGACCAGTTTCTGCGCGCGATACGGCGTCAGCA
>DYIV01000114.1 GCA_020723435.1 Slackia heliotrinireducens
AAGTCTTCGCGCGACACGCGGCGCCCCATGAATCTCACCTTGGCCTTGCCGCGAGGCTCGTTCTTGAGATCCCACGGGCCGCCGTCTCGAACCATCCATGCGAACCACCCGTATCTGTCATGCCGGAACCGCTGAGGTGAAGATAGGCTGTGCATCATGTCGTACTACCCTGATGCCATACCAAGACGTCGCCATCATACCGCCCCCCCGATGAAGAAGCAATCAGATTAACCGGATTGGATGCGTCCGAGCAGGCAAGGCCCCTGAGTTCAGTCGACGTCGGCCAAACTGTCATTGGCGCTACCGTTGCCGGACAGCAGGGACGCCTGGCGGCGCGGCGGCTGCGCTACAATAGCTCCACCATGCCCAAGCTCCAGGACAAGTCGGCCGTTATCACCGGCGCCACTCGCGGATTCGGCTACGAGATCGCCAAGGCGTTCCTCTCCGAAGGCGCGCGAGTGATGATCTGCGGCCGCTCGCATGAGAGCACCGGCATCGCCCTGGAGCGATTGCGAACCGAGCTTGGGCCCGGCATCTCCGACCGCCTGACCGGCATGGCCTGCGACACCTCCGACCCCGATCAGGTCGCCAAGCTCGCCGAGCGGGCCGTCCACAACTTCGGCATCATCGACGTGTGGGTCAACAATGCCGCGCTGTCCGGTCCCTACGGCGAGATCGAGACGATCCCCCGGGAGGACGTCGAGGAGCTCGTGCGCACGAACATCCTCGGCTACTACTACGGCACGCTGGCGGCGCTGGAGCACATGCTGCCCCGGCGCGGCGGCAAGATCATCAACATCGCCGGTCTTGGCGCCGACGGCCGGCCGGCGCCGTTCCAGGCCGCCTACTCCTCGACGAAGGCGTGGGTCGCCAGCTTCACCCGCTCGGTCGCCGGTGAACACAAGGACAGCGGCGTCGGCGTCTTCGTGCTCAATCCCGGCATGATGACCACGGACATGCTCACGCAGGTCTGCGTCACATCAGACGCCGCGCGCGAGAGGATCGAGCGATTGCCCACCGTCCTGCGCGTCCTCGGCCAGCACCCCGAGGTACCGGCGCGCCGCGCGGTCCGGCTCGCTTCCTCGGCAACGGACGGCCGCACGGGACTGGTCGTGAAGGTCCTGACTCCGTGGAAGTTGGCCGCCCTGCTCGCCGCCGACCTCGGCCGGCGCGTGACGGGCAAGAAGAAGTCGGTGCCCGACATCAAGATCACGCGAGCCGGCCCATCGCGATGCGATGAGGAGGATGGCTCGTGACCGCACCCAGGCGCCGGGCAGGTCGACGCTCAGCGCCACTGATGGTCATCCTCGTGATCGCGAGTCTCGCGGCCGTTGCGGGCGCCGTCGGCTGGAAGCTCTGGCCGCGTCAGTTCAGCCTCGTGGCAGCCCAGATACCGCCCGCGGTTAGCACGACCAGAAGCGCGCCCCACGGCACGGTCACGAACTCCCTCGGTATCGACGAATAGAGCGCGACGTACCCAAAGCCGATGAAGATCAGCGCCGAGCCCCACCTGAGCACGTTATCCGGCAGCCTTCTTCCGGCCGCCACTCCAACGTAGATGCCGATGGCGTTGGCGGCGAGCATCCCAAGCGTCGAACCGGCCAGAACAGCGACCGGCGCCTGATACTTCGCGGCCAGGGCAGCCGTGGCGAGCTGGGTCTTATCTCCCATCTCCGCGACGAAGAAGGCGATGGCCACCGTGACGACCGGCCCGAAGCGAGCGGTCCGCTTGGCGTCATCCTCCGAACCATTACCGCGCAGAGTCCATAGACCGAAGAGGATGAAGGAGGCCGCCGCAACGATCTGGACCACCTGCACGTTCACGGACGTGCCGATGAGGCTGCCCACCACAACGGCAAGGATGTTGTTGGCGAGCGTGGCGACGAAGACGCCGGCCATCACCGATCGCCAGCGGAACCGGCAGGCAAACGCCATGGCGAGCAACTGTGTCTTGTCGGCCATCTCGGCGACCAGGACGATGACTAGCGACCACACGAAGACGAGCACGAGAGCGACTCCTCACCCATCGAGTACCATTCGCCGCATCCTACCACTGCGCGCGCCGCCTTCGCACCTGCCTCCTCCGCCTTGACCTCAACATCTGCACTATTTGTGCCGATGCAAGAAGTGAGCCGGCAGAACGCGTGAGGTGAAGACGATGGATCGGGAAAGAAAGGTTGTCGTGCGATTGGCTGCCGCGGTCCTGTTCCTTCTCATCTCCCTACTTCTGCTCGGCGCCACTCCGGCTCTTGCCGCTGACTACGCCTACTGGTATGCCCTCCCCGGCGTGAGAATCATGCGCGAACTGCGGCCCCCCTCACCGATCCGCCGGGCCTCGACCGTCGCGACCGCTCCGACGCTCTACTTCAGCGCGGCGCAGGCTGAGTACGAAGGCCGGCAGATCGCCATCCGGCCAATCTCCAAGGTGTCGAACTTCATCATCACGGCCTCGGATCTGACGCAGACCGGCACCGACACGCCGGCCGTCATACCGGCGAGCGAGATCGAAATCGACTGGGTCAGATACGTGCCGCTGCGCGTGCGCTCGTACGGAACGCGCGTGCGCGTCCCTGGCTACTATCCGGACGCCCTGCCACCGACGCGGCTGCTCGACGGCAGAGTGATCTCACGCACCATGTCAGCCGGCGCGACTCAGCCCTTCTACGTACTCATCCACGTGCCGGACGGCACGCCGAAGGGCACCTACTCCGGCACGCTGCAGCTGGCCGCCTCGGACACGCCGACGGTGACAGTCCCCGTCAGCCTGCGGGTCTGGGGATTCTCTGTGGCCGGCAAGTCGCTGCGCGCGAGCTTCGGCTTCGCGCTCAGAGCAGCCAAGTACTTCGCCGGACCGAACCACACGTGGCCGAAGCCATGGGAGAGCCCGGAATCTGAGAGCACGTCCTTCGGGGGAGACAGTCTTAACCGTTGGATGAAGTTCTTCGCCGACCACCGGATCTCACCGCAGAGCCTGATGCCGGGATTCAGCACGCCGTATTCGGACGGCTCGCTCATCGTGCGCCAGGAGTATGTTGACGACTACTCGAAGACAGGCGGCGCGACCACGTTCAGCGGGAACCGCCTCAACTTCAACATGCTGCCCATGCCCGATCGGTCTCTGTACTACTCATACGTGGACAACCCGTTCTCGAGCTCCTCGTCCAAGACGAAGTGGCTCAACTACTTCAGATCGATGCGCGACGCGTACGGGTCGAGCATGAACAAAGCAATCGTCTACTCCGTCGATGAGCCCTTCGCGCGGGACAGGTGGCGGGTCGAGTACTACGGCCTCTACGTCCACCGCTACTTCCCCGGCACGAAGTACCTGGTCACGGTCGATCCGGTGAGGTTCAGGTTCAAGCCGCTGCGCAACGTCGACATCTACGTGCACAAGCAGCACTTCTACTATCGCGACTACTACCGCTGGGTGCGGCTACTCAAGCGATACCGCAAGCAGGTGTGGACATACCAACACATGACACCTCACCAGGCATACACGCCGCTGCCGCTCATCGACAAGCCGGCCAACGACTCCCGGGTGCTCGGCTGGTTCGCCTACAAGAACGCGGTGCCCGGCGTCTTGTACTGGAGCGTCAACCGCTGGGTGAATCCGTTCGACCAGCGATACTACCGGGACCCATACCGGTCGACTATCTCCTGCTACCTGGGGCGCGGCAGGACCAGGATCTACGCCAACGGCGACGGTTCGCTGATCTACCCGGGCTACTATCCTGCGCTCGGGCTGACGATACCAGGGGCCGGCCCGGTCTCGAGCCTGCGCATGGAGGCGATTCGCGACGGCCTCGAAGACTACGAGTATCTGAGGGTTCTCCAGACGAAGAAGGGCCGGGCGTACGCGCTACGGGTTGTGGGGCGGATCATCAGCACCAGACGCTTTCGTCACAATCGTTTTCCGGCGTATGTGACGTCGCCCGGGTCGGTGCAATCGATGCGCGACTACGTGGCTCGAGCGATCGAGGCAGCACAGTAGTCATGAGCCGGTGGGTCGGATGAGGAAACACTGCTTCGCTGCTCTCGTCTTCCTGTTCCTTGTCGTGTCCGCGCTTGGTCAGGCCGGTCCGGCGCTTGCCGCAGACCCGATCCCAGTCGGCACGGCCCCCTACACCGTGCTTGCCGACCCCGTCGCACACGAGGTCTACGTCGCCAACATGTTCTCCGACAACATCACGGTCATCGACTCCGTCAACGACACCGTCACAGCGACGATCACCGTCGGTCCGCCAGCCGGCGGAGGCATGAGCGCGCCGGTTGCGCTGGCGCACAATCCCAACACCGGCAGGCTGTACTGCGCCAACTTCTGGTCTGGCGAGCTGCTGACGATCGACATGCCGACGAAATCGGTGGAGAACACGATCGCCCTCGGCGGCAGCCACATCAATCCGCGAGCGGTCGTCGTAAATCCCGCCACCGATCTCATCTACTTCTCGACCCTTGGACAAAGCCGGGTCTACGCCGTGGAGGGCGACACCACCGATCCCAACTACAATACGATCGTCGCCACCATCACCGTAGGCCCCTATCCGCGCTCGCTCGCAATCAACGCGACGGCCGGGCGCCTCTATGTCGCCAATACCTCTGGCTGGACGGTTTCGGTAGTCGACGTCGGTCCGGGAAGCGGCGCCTTCCATCAGGTCGTGGGGACGATTGCCGTCGGCAGCGAACCGTACGCGCTGGCGCTCAACTACTCCAGCGGCAAGCTGTACGTGACCAACCGGGCAGGCGGCACCGTCACCGTTATCGACACGGCGACCGACTCACGGGTCGCGACGGTCACGGTCGGCGCCCATCCGCGCGCGGCGGACGTCAATCCCGAAACCAACCTCGTCTACGTCTCCAATCGCGACTCCGACACCGTCTCCGTCATCGACGGCGAAAGCGATACGGTGACGCGCACGGTTGCGGCCGGTTCCAGGCCATACGCAGTGGCGTGCGTGAAGACCGTCGACGGCAACGCCTATGTCGCCAACTACGGCACGCCGCCCGACTCGGGCACGGTGACGGGGATCGACTCTAGCTTCAACACCTCCGACACGACCGTTGGGGCGGCGCCGTCGTCGCTGTCGATCGACACGCTGCTCGCCAAGGCAAAGGTGTTCGTCGGCAACTACGCAAGCGGCAACGTCAGCGTCATCGATCCCCCCGGTGGCGAGTCTTCGCTTCTTACGACGATAGATCCACTGCTGGGCGATCGCACCGATACGGCGACGCCAACGATCACCGGCTCCTCCACCAGCGCAGCCGACCCGTACTCGCGAGACATCATCGGCGTGTACTACCTGCTGGATTCAGCCGACGGCCGATGGAGAAAGGCCGAGATCACCGGCGGGGCGGGCACGCCCTCAGTCACATGGCGAGTCGCAGTCGCAGATCCGCTCACGCCCGGCGCCCACACCATTCGCGTCTTCGCCATGGATGTGACCGGCGCCACCGTCACCTGCAGCGACGGCATGGCGGCGAGCAGCCCCTCCACCGGACAGACTGCAGCATACTCTTTTGAATACCGGGCATCAGCGCCCGGCAGCATAAGCGGTCTGGTCTACAACGACGCCAACGCCAACGGGCGGTACGACTACGGCGAGGGCGCCGCCAACGTGGGCGTCACTCTCGGCGGGGTCAGCAAGACCACCAACGCCGGCGGCGGCTACGGCTTCGAGG
>DYIV01000115.1 GCA_020723435.1 Slackia heliotrinireducens
CCCGGCAGATTCGACAATGGGAAGATGGCGCCCGAGAGGAAGAATATCGGCATCATCAGGAAGTTCATCACCATCTGAAAGCTCTCGATCGTCTTGAGAGTGGCCGCGACGAGAATCCCCATCGACGTCAGGGCGAATGAGGTCAGGAAGAGCAAGAGCGCCAGCTGGATGATCTTGCCCGGCGTGACGCTCACCCCGATGATGGGGGCGAAGACGAGCAGCACGAGTCCCTGCAGCGAGGCGACGGTGCTGCCTCCAAGCGCTTTGCCGATCGCCACCGACCAGCGCGACACCGGCGCCACCAACACCTCTTTCAAGAAGCCGAACTCACGGTCCCAGATGATCGAGATGGCCGAGAAGATCGAGGTGAACAGGGCGGTCATGCCGATGATTCCGGGGTAGATGAAAGTGACGTAGCCGCCGAACCGGCCGGCGCCTGGCGCCGGAACGCCCCCTCGCGACGCCACCATCGCCGAGCCCAGTCCGGTCCCCAGGATGAACAGGTACAGCGTCGGCTGCATGAGCGCGCCTGCGACGCGGGAGCGGTCTTTCCAGAACCGCTTCAGCTCGCGCAGCCAGATGACGTAGATGCCGAGCAGATTGCCGCTCAATGCCCACCCCTCCGGGATTGCCACGGGCGCGCGTGCGAGCGCAGCTGATCCAGCGCGCTGGCTTCTTCCTCGCGAATGGCGCGTCCCGTGAGATTGAGGAAGACGTCGTCCAGGGTCGGGCGGCGCATCTGCACCGAGTCGACCGCCACGTCGAGCGTGGCGATCATCTTGGGGATGAACCTGTCCCCCTCGCGCACCTCGAACCTGAGGCCGCCGTCGTCGGGTATCGCCTCGATGTCGAGTGCCTCCTTCAGCTGCTTCGCCGCGGCGAGGTTGTCCGCCGTGGAGATCTGCATGACGTCGCCGCCGACTTGGCTCTTCAGGTTGGACGGTGTGTCGATGGCGATGATCTTGCCATGATCGATGATGGCGATGCGGTCGCAGTTCTCCGCCTCGTCCATGTAGTGGGTCGTCAGGAAGATGGTGATCGCCTTCTCCTTGCGGAGCTTGTTGATGTAGTTCCAGATGTGATTGCGCGTCTGGGGATCGAGTCCGATGGTCGGCTCGTCGAGGAAGAGGATGGTCGGATGATGAACGAGCCCGCGCGCGATCTCCAGACGCCGCTTCATCCCGCCCGAGAAGGTCTTGACGTCGTCGTCCTTTCGATCGGACAGCTCGACCATCTTGAGCATCTCGTTGATGCGGGGAAGGCGCTCGGCCCGCGGGACGTTGTACATCATCGCGTGGAACATCATGTTGTCCATGCAGGATAGGCGCTCGTCGAGACTCGGGTCCTGAAAGACCAGGCCGATGGAGGACCGCACAGCGCCGGACTCCGTGCTGACGTTGTGACCGTTGAGCGTGGCGCTGCCCGACGTGGGCTTCATAAGGGTGCAGAGCATGTTGATCGTCGTCGTCTTGCCGGCGCCGTTTGGCCCCAGGAAACCGAAGACCTCTCCATGCTCTACGTCGAATGAGACGCCCCTGACCGCCTCGATGTCGCCGAAACGCTTGGCGAGCTCGTTGACCTGGACGATGCTCACTTGTCGACCGCTTCCTTGATCTGCTCGAGATGCTGAATCGAATGCTCGATGAACTCCGCCACCTTGTCGGCGGCCATGAGCTTCAGCATACCCCCTCCGCGCCGGGAGAAGACAAGCAGTTTGTCACCGGCATTGATGCCGAGGTCGGCGCGAGCTTCGGCGGGGATGACGATCTGCCCGCGCTCGCCGACGGTCACCGAGCCGTAGCAGTGTGGCGCGTTCTCAGACATGTGAAACCTCCCTGCCACGAATGCGGCTTGCATGCATAGGATGATTTACATGATAAGTATGAATGGGCGACGGCGCAAGGACCTAGCGGTTCGCGAACTCCTCGGGCGGAGGCCTCGTGCCAACCCGGCGAGGCAATCGGGCCGGCCGGGCATCCCCGCATCGATGCGCCTTGGCGCCGCCGGGCAGGGCATTCCTGGCGCATCCCACGGAGCTGCCCTACAATGCCGTCCATGAGCGAGAACGGTCATCCCCCGAGCAAGGAGCGGATTGCGGGCCAGCCGCGAAACGTCTTCGTGCTCGGCCTGGTCAGCCTCTTCAACGACATCGGCAGCGAGATGATCTTCTCGATCTATCCCCTCTTCCTCACGGCTGTGGTCGGTGCCGGCGCCGAAGCCATCGGCCTGATCGAAGGTATCGCCGAGTCGCTGTCGGCGCTGCTGAAGACGGTCTCGGGCTGGATCAGCGACCGTACCCGCACGCGCAAGCCTTTGGTGATCGCCGGCTACTCGATGGCAAACATCGCGCAGCCGTTGATGGGTCTAGTGTCGGCGTGGCAGCAGGTGCTGCCCCTGCGCATCATCGACCGGATCGGCAAGGGAGTAAGAACCGCCCCTCGCGACGCCATCGTCTGCGACTCGACACCTCCCGAGGAGTACGGCAGCGCCTTCGGCTTCCAGCGATCGATGGATTCGGTCGGCGGTGTCATCGGCCCGATCCTTGCCTTCGCCGTGCTGGCCTTCTTTCACTGGCGCGCCAACCCGGGCGCGCCGCTGCTCTCGTATTTCGTGGCCGACAAGACGACGCCGATCATCGCCTTCCGCTACGTCTTCTACCTGGCCGCGATCCCCAACGTCATCTGCGTCTTGCTGATGCTGCTCGTGCGCGAGAAGGCCCGTCGAGCGTGCAAAGACGGTGCGCCGAAGCTGACGCTCGCCGGCTTCGATCGCCCGTTTCGTCTCTATCTCGCCGCCACGGTCTGCCTGGGACTGAGCCAGTTCTCCAACACCTTCCTGATCCTGCGCGCTCAGGCGGGCGGTGTCGCCGTGCCGCTCATCCCTCTGCTCTACCTCTTCTATCACCTCGTCTACAGCGCCTCGGCGGCCCCGGCCGGGCGGGCGTCGGACACGCTCGGGCGCAAGCGCGTGATCACGATGGGCTACGCCGTCTTCATTCTGATGTCCTTGGGATGGATCTATGTGAACACGCCGGTGGCGGCGGCTGGGCTGTTTGCGATGTACGGCCTCTTCTTCGGCTTCACACAGGGGACGGAGCGGGCGTTCGTCGCCGATCTGACACCGGCCGAGCGGCGCGGGACGGCGATGGGCCTCTATCACACCGCGATGGGACTGGCGCTTCTGCCGGCGAGCGCGATCGCCGGCGTGCTGTGGGCAAGCTTCGGTCCGGCCGCGATGTTTCTCTTCGCTGGAGCGATGGCTTCGGTCGGGCTGATGCTGCTGAGCTTCGTGCAGGAGAGTCCGTTCGGTGAGCCTGAGGGAGAATCGTAGGGTCCTTCCGGCGGACCCCTCCCCAAGGCGGCGCGCCGTCTCGTCTCAGCCGCGCGACGTCCAGGAACAATCTCCTCTGCTCCCATCGTCTCACCTCCCATCGTCTCCGCTCCCATTCCACGCGGAACATTCCACGCGGAACCGGTCATGAAATGATCCAGGCACAGGACGGCCATTTGTGCTATTCTGCCTCTGCGTAAACGCCCTATCACGTTGACAACTAGTATCACTGGAGGTAACATTTAGCATGTCCAAGATCCGGCGGGGCGGCTATGTCTTCCTCACCTGGAAGGGAGACCACTCGCCACGGCACGTGCACGCCTATCGCAAGGGAAAGCTCGTCGTGAAATGGGATCTAGACGGCAGGGCAGCCATGAAGGGCCGTGCGTCAGGCGGGGTACTTGCCCTGATTCGCGAGCTTGAGTCTGAAGGATTGCTGTGAAGATCAGATCGGTAGGACGGAGTAATCGAAAGCGTGCGTTCGAGATCCGGACGTGGCGCGGACAATTCTCGTTCCCTTACGCCAAGTGCAGTCCCGCCCCGTCGACTTCTGAACCTGTAGTCGAAGTCCTGGTCGATGACGAACTCGGCCGCGAGGCGTTAACGTACAGACTGGCGTCCGGACTCGAGGGCTCCGTTCACGTCGATCAGGTTCTGGAATACAACCAAGATCCCCACTACATGCGAGACCTGCTTCTGTACAAGCTGACGCTCGAAGCGCGGAAGCACGTGGACGAGAGCCCCCTCTCCAAGCGAGAGATCATTCGACGGCTCGGGACGTCGCCGGCGCAGCTCTATCGACTTCTCGACCCGACCAACTACCGCAAGTCAGTCGACAAGATGCTGTCCCTCCTGCGCGTCCTCGACTGCGACGTCGACCTGATCGTGCGAACGAAGAGCGCCTGATGCTGCTCGACCAGTTCCGCCAGGCCCTTCGCTCGCGCCATTACAGCCCGCGCACGGAGGAAGCCTACGTGCTGTGGGTGCGGCGCTTCATCCACTTCCACAGCCTGCAACACCCGGCGGAGATGGCCGAGCCGGAGATAAACGAGTTCCTGACGCACTTGGCGATTAAGATGCGGGTGAGCGCCGCGACGCAGAACCAGGCGCTGTGTGCGCTGCTGTTTCTCTATCGCCAAGTATTGAAACGTGAGATCGGTGACCTTGGCGATGTAGTCCGCGCGCGCAAACCGAGACGGCTGCCGGTCGTCCTCACTCGCGATGAGGTGAAAGCCGTGCTCGCTCAGCTCGACGGCGAGAATCGGCTCATGGTCATGCTGATGTATGGGGCCGGCTTGCGCCTGGCGGAATGCGTGCGTCTGCGCGTGCAGGACATCGATTTTGGCGGCCGGCAGATCATGGTTCGCCATGGGAAGGGCGGCAAGGATCGCGTCACCATGCTTCCCCAGTCGGCGGAGGGTCCGCTCCGCCTCCAGCTGCGGAAGGTCAAGGCGATCCACCAGGCGGACCTTGCCGAGGGTTGGGGAAAGGTTCCGATACCCGATGCGCTCGACCGCAAGTATCCCAACGCCCCCTCGGATTGGCGCTGGCAGTGGGTCTTCCCCCAGGCGAATCGTTGGAAAGACGGGGGAACCGCGCAACAGGGCCGCCATCACGTCGACAAGAGCATTGTGCAGCGTGCCGTTAAGGAGGCAGTCGTCAGGGCCGGCCTGACGAAGCGCGCGACGTGCCACACGTTCCGGCATTCCTTCGCAGCTCACTTGTTGGAGGCCGGCTATGATATTCGAACGGTGCAGGAGCTCCTTGGCCACAAGGACGTGAAAACTACAATGATATATACTCATGTTTTGAATCGAGGGCCGGCGGGAGTACGTAGTCCCGTTGATGCGCTCTGAGCAAGCAGATGGTGTTTTATGAGGGTCTGCATAACATGCCGGGATAATGAGCACGCGGTGGAGAAACAGGCAGTCGACCAGCGCATTCGGTGTAGTCCCGAAGATGTCTTTGTGGTGTGTTACGCGGAAGAGAACGCACCGGCGGGCGTGTTATGGGGAACCGCATAAACACAGGTTAGGCGAGCGGAAGTCATCCTTGGGAGGCGACTTGATGATGGCAGGTCGAGGGAATGCCTCGGGAGCGGCTGCTGGCTGGTACGGGGACCCCACCGGCCGCCATCAGCACAGGTACTGGGACGGCACGTCCTGGACGCATCATGTGGCAGATGCTGGCCAGCAGGCAGTTGACGGCATGAACCAGGCCCCGTCGCCCGGATCAACGCTATCGGCAAGTACCGACACGGGTGCCACAATTGCGGCCGGCGCAGCGGACGTGCAGTCTGGAGAAACAGATGAC
>DYIV01000116.1 GCA_020723435.1 Slackia heliotrinireducens
GCGAAGCCACACTCCTTGACGTCGACCAGAGAAGAGTCGCCTACGAGTTGGCGCCGGGCTCGCCGCCCGACGCCGAGAACCGATATGACTTGGTGATTGTGGAGCGAGCAGGCCCGGCTACTCGAATACGGTGATGCCCTTGAATCCGTCGTAGCGACGATCGACATCCTTCGCGTCGAGACTGGCGAGCCTCTGAGCGCCGAACCCTTCGACGTTGAACGAGGCCATGACACTTCCGTAGATGACTGCCCTACGAATGTTGCCCTCAGAGAGGTCTTGCGTAGCGGCGAGATGGCCAACGAAACCGCCGGCGAAACTGTCGCCCGCGCCGGTCGGGTCTTTGATGTCCTCGAGGGGATACGCTGGGGCCGAGAAGTGCGTCGACTCGGTGAACATGAGCGCGCCGTGCTCGCCCTTCTTGAGAATCACCGTCGACGGGCCCCAGGCAAGTATCTTGCGCGCCGATTCAAGCAGACTGTACGTGCCGCACAGCTCGCGCGCCTCCGAATCGTTCATCAAGGCAATGTTGACCCGCCCGAGCATCCTGATGAGCGCGTCGCGCTTGCTCTCGATCCAGAAGTTCATCGTGTCGCAGACGACGAGCTTCGGCGAGCGGACCTGGTCGAGGACCTCTATCTGCAGTTCGGGATCGATGTTGCCAAGGAAGACGCAGGGCGCCTCCCGGTATTCCTCGGGGAGCTTCGGATGGAAGTGCTCGAAGACGTTGAGCTGCGTTTCGAGAGTGTGGGCCTGGTTGAGATCGTATTCGTAGTAGCCTCTCCAGCGGAACGTGTCACCTTCGGCACGCTCCAGCCCCGCCAGATCAATAGAGCGCGAGGCGAGCAACTCAGCATGTTCTTCGGGGAAGTCGGTGCCGACGACGCCGACCAGCCCAACGTCCGCGAAGAACCGCGCGGAGCAGGAGAAGTGAGTCGCCGAACCTCCAAGTATCTCCGTCACCCGGCCAAAGGGCGTCTCGATGCTGTCGAGGGCAACCGAGCCGACCACCAGCACATCCATCTGTCGATCTTGCCTCCTTGTTGGTTCGGTAGTGGTGTCGCCGCAGCCAAGCGGCTCTTCACGGTAGCGGCAATCCGAGCGCCGTGTCAATGCGACACCAATGCGACAGATACCCTGGCACGGGTATGTAACTTGTGATAACGTACGCTAGTACGTCGGCGCCCGGAGCGCCCAGCCCATCAACTGGAGGAAAGAAACGACATGGCTATGTTTGGTCTTGGGATTCCCGAGCTTGTAATCATCCTCGTCATCATCTTGGTTCTCTTTGGCCCAAGGCGCCTGCCTCAGATGGGCAGCGCGATCGGCAAGACGATTCGCCAGCTGCGCAAGGCGCAGGAAAGTGGCGACGACGAGGACGAAGAGGAATACGACGACGAGCTAGAGGACGAAGAAGAAGAGGAGACGAAGCCGAAGAAGAAGGCCAAGAAGAAGGCGAAGAAGAAGTCCTCCAGCGACGACGAAGAATAGTCGACGCATTTCGGCCCAGACAGTGGCAACTATCAAGCCCCTCATCGAGGGGCTTGTTTTTCTGTGACGGCTTGCCCTCCGGGGCACCTTCCTCCGGACTAGAGCCGCCGGTGGCGTGGCATGATTGTTGCTCCATCGAGTCCCCGGAGCGTGCCGCGACAGGAGGCGTCGATACGCCGGGCGGGCGGCATCGATACGTTCCTGAGCGGGGAGGATTCGGGCCCGTGCCCCGACCTCCCGCCACGAAGCGCGGTTGCGCGCGACAGGAGTGCTTTGATACACTCAAACGGTCCAGGTAAGCATATGAAGGGCAGTGCGGCACAGATGCACCCCCTTGGCCTGGCACAGCGCATAGTGAAGCGCGAGCGCCAGGTTTTCTTGTGGCCGCGGCACGAGGACGCAGCCGCACGCTCCGGACCACGGTCGGTTTGTCTCGGTGCGAGGTGTGAGAAGTGAACAGAAAGAGTCGTAACAAGCTCCTTGCGGCAACCGCGGTCATCATCATCCTCATCTCAGGTCTGACCTACTTCTCGCTGTCCGGCAAGGGATCACTTGCCTATTTCAAGACGGTGAAGGAGATCAGGGCGGACAAGTCGCTTGTCGGTGAGACGCTGCGCGTCGGCGGAAAGGTGCTGCCCGGAACCCGCTCGCAAGGGCCGGACGGGCTGAAGTTCAAGATCGGAGATGCAGGAAGCAGCCTCTGGGTCACGTATCGTGGTAGTCAGCCGTCCACATTCGGGGACAACGTTCAGGTGATCGCCGAGGGAGAGCTGATCTCCGCGGACCACCTCAAGGCGAAGACGCTCGTGACTAAATGTCCGTCGAAGTTCAAGACCAAGAAGATCGAATAGATCGGAGGCGCCCGTGATCAACGTAGGCAAAGCCGCCCTCTACCTGTCCGCGATCATCTCCGCGGTACTGCTTGTAGCGATACCCTACGTCGCAAAGGACAGAAGAAGGACGGACGCCGTCCGCGCCTGCTACTGGTGGCTTATCGGCGTATTCGGCGCCCTCACGGCCGCGATCCTGGTCCTCCTTGGCGCCTTCATCGCCAAGGATTTCTCTTTTCAGTACGTGGCGGGCTACTCAAGCGCCGACATGGCTGTCCAGTATCGGATGGCGGCGCTCTGGGCGGGACACGAAGGATCGCTGTTGCTGTGGGCATGGATGCTGGCAGGCTTCGCGGCGGCCATCGCCGCGCTCAAGCTCAAGAATCCCGACCAGCTCGACACCTACGCTCTGGCCGTCATCAACGACGTCCAGCTCTTTCTGTTGGCGATCCTGGTCTTCGCAGCCGACCCATTCGTGGCGTCGGCTCCCGGGACCACCGCCGGCCAGGGGATCAACCCGCTACTGATGCACTGGGCCATGGTCATCCATCCGCCGACGCTGTTTCTTGGATACGCGGGTCTGACCATTCCCTTCGCCTACGCCATGGCTACGGCATGGGTGCGCGATCCAAGCTCCAAGTGGCTCGATCACTCGCAGCGCTGGTCCATCTTCGCCTGGCTGCTCTTGTCGATCGGCATCTTCCTCGGAGCCCTGTGGGCCTATGTCGTGTTGGGCTGGGGCGGCTTCTGGGGTTGGGACCCGGTCGAGAACGCCTCCTTCCTGCCGTGGCTGACGGCGACGGCCATGCTGCACTCTTTCACAGTCTATAAGAGGCGAGATGCGTTCAAGCTGTGGAGCCTTTCTCTGGCCACTGTGAGCTTTCTCCTCGTGGTGATGGCCACGTTCATTACCCGCGGTGGCTTCATCCAATCCGTCCACACGTTTGCGCCGAACAACCTGATGGTCTGGCTCTTCAGCGGGTTCATCATTCTCGTGGCAATCCTGGCGGGGCAGCTGATCAGCTCTCGCTACCAACTGTTCCAAGGTCGCGAGCAGCTGACGTCCTTGCTCAGCAAGGAGTTCATGTACTTCTTCAACAATGTCGTTCTGCTGGCCGGGGCCATCATCTTGCTGGGAG
This sequence comes from Slackia heliotrinireducens, assembly GCA_020723435.1. Lineage (GTDB taxonomy): Bacteria > Actinomycetota > Aquicultoria > DYIV01 > DYIV01 > DYIV01. Next base: position 3,458 of record DYIV01000116.1, read on the forward strand.
CGACGATCGCCCCGGTCTTCGGCGGGCCGGCACTGAAACCGGCCAGCTACAACACCATCGCCATTCCCATCGGCCTGATATACCTTATCGCGCTGGGGCTCTGTCCCGTGCTGGCGTGGCGAAAGACGGACGTGGCCCGAATGAAGCAGTATCTGCTATGGCCGGGCGCCGTCACGATCCTGTCGGCGGTGCCGCTCTTTCTGTACTGGCAGAAGCTTCGGGACCTTGTCGTTTCGGTCGACCCGACGGTCGAGACGCGGCCGCTCGAGCCGCTGGGATACATCGGCCTGCTCGCCGCAGTCTTCACGTTCGTTGCGGCGCTGGAGCTCTTCTACTTCGGCGCCAAGCAGAAGGCGAAGCGCTCCAAGCGCTCCTGGTTGGCCGCGCTCGGGTCGCTCTTCGTCGAGAATCGCTCGCAAGCCGGCGGCTACACGACGCATCTGGGCGTAGCCGTGATCGTGGCGGGGCTCGTCGGTTCGATGATCTTCACCGTCGACATCAACGACACGATCACGAACCGCAAGGGTGCCCAGCTCGAGATCCCGGGCTATTCGCTGCGCTTGGTCGGAGTGAAGACGTCCGATTCGCCGGCGGAGACGGTCGAGACGGGCCAATTCGATTTGGTGGACGCTAAGACAAAGAAGGTTATCAAGCGACTGGAGCCATCGAACGTCGTGCACAAGACCGGTCCTTCGGCCGGCCAGAACAGCCGCAACGTGGATATCGAATACCAGGCCTTCCAGGACGTCTTCATTATCTTCGGCGGAACGAACCCGGACAAGACGATCACGCTCGAGGTCAAGATCAACCCGCTCATTATGTTCGTGTGGATCGGCAGCGGCATCCTTGTGCTGGGGATGGTCATAGCCTACTGGCCGCGGCGCAAGAAGAAAGCCGCCGCCTAAGAAGCGGCCGCCGATCCGGCCTTCGGGCAGTGGGGCGGCCACGGGAGAGAGAGGGTACAGGTGGGCGAAGCCTCGGGCGGCAGCCTCATGATAGAGATTGAGGGCCTCGAGAAATCCTTCGGTCGCCGCACGGTGCTCCAGGACATCGACCTCTCCGTCCCAGCCGGGCAATTCCTCGCCATATTTGGGCCGAACGGTGCCGGCAAGACGACGCTGATTCGCATCATGACGACGCTGCTGGCGCCGACAAAGGGCTCCGTGACCGTCGCCGGCATGCCGATCACCGACGATCCGGCCAAGATCAGGGAAAGGATCGGGCTGATATCTCACAGCCCGCTGCTCTATCCGGATCTGACCGCCCACGAGAATCTCCAGTTCTACGGCCATCTCTACGGCGTGCAGCGTCTAGAGGAGCGAATCGATGAGCTGCTGGTCAGCGTCGAGCTCGACCATCGGCGCTACGACATCGTCCGCACGTTCTCAAAGGGGATGTACCAGCGTCTGGCCATCGCGCGGGCGCTGCTGCATAAGCCCGATCTCCTCTTCCTGGACGAGCCCTACAGCGGTCTCGACCCTCACGCGGTCGATATCCTCGACGGGCTGCTCGCCGCGATCCGCGCGGATCACACCTTCGTGATGATCACGCACAGCCTCGAGAAGGGGCTTCAGATGAGCGACGCGGCGATGATTCTATCGGCGGGAAAGATCGTCTACCACGCCTCCGACGTCTCGAGCTCCGTCGACGAGTTCCGCCAGGTCTATCGCGATACCGTGAAGGGTGAGTGCTGATGCCGCTCTGCAATGAGTATCGCGCAGAGGGGTGGCCGGGATGACGGCCTCGCGTCAGATACTCGCGCTGCTGAAGAAGGACATGATCGCCGAGCTGCGAACGAAAGAGATGCTGACCTCGATGTTTCTCTTCGCTCTGCTGGCCATGGTTATCTTCAACTATGCGCTGGGCTCGACGGTCAAGACGGGCGCGCAGCTCGACCTGACGGGGATCGCGGGCGGCCTGGCCTGGGTCATTTTCCTGTTCATGTCGCTTCTGGGGCTCAACCGTTCGTTCGTGCATGAGAAGGACGAGGGTTGTCTCGACGGCTTACTGCTCGCGCCGGTCGACAGGTCGCTCATCTACATCGCAAAGATGCTGGGCAATCTCATCTTTCTGCTGGTAGTGGAGGCCATCACGCTGCCGGTCTCCACGATCTTCTTCGTCACGGAGAACTTCCTGCCGCGTCTGGGATTCGTCGTCATCA
>DYIV01000117.1 GCA_020723435.1 Slackia heliotrinireducens
GGTCGTCGTCGGTGAGGCAAGGGCCGCGGAGATGAGGGTCGCCCCGCCGACGAAAAGAAAGAGAGAGGGGATTGTCAGAAGGATACCCCCTGGGGTATACTGATGCCGTAGGCTACACCGACATGGGGAGGCTGCCATGCCAACATATGAGTATGAATGCAACAGGTGCAAAGAACGCTACACGTTGTTCGTCATGAGACTGCCTCGGGAGGCCGAGAAGGAGTGCCCCTACTGCCATAGCGAGGACGTTCGTCAGGTGCCCGCGTCCGGAGGGGGTCTTCTCTTCGGTCTAGGCGAGGGCTGTGGCACGTCGTCATCCGGGTTCGGGTGAGCGTAGGTCCGCGGCGGCTGGTCGAAGCTGCCACCGAAGCGAGGCCTGTCTCCTGGGGCGCGAGAAGCCGAGGCTCGGAAGGAGACGAGTGAGGTCGGCTACTGCAGGCACTTGACGTACTTGAGGAAGACCGCAAGAGCCTCGTCAATCGACTGTTCAGGATCGAATGCCTCGGAGTCCCCGAGGCATTCCTTCATGGCGTGCGCGATGACGTGCAGGCCGGCTTGGTTCATGGCTACTTTGGCGGCCGAGAGCTGCGTGAGTATGTCTTGGCAGTCGCGGCCCTCCTCGATCATGTTCTGGAGGCCTCGGATTTGGCCCTCCAGACGAGCGAGGCGGGCAACCAGCTTTCGCCTGCCTTCATCGTCACTCATCGCCGAGGTGGGAAGGGGCGAGTCTGGGTCATTCATCTGACTTCTCCTTCAGGTGGAGGCGGGCCGGGATCTTCTCGTGGCGATTATACCCCCTAGGGCTTCTGGTTCAAGGTCTAGACGTGGTCGGGAGCGGGGGTGACGCCAAACCGCGTCTGGTATAATTGCCGTGCACTGCCTGAGCCAAAGGAGGCACACACTGTGACGTTCACCAAGGAAATGAGCATCTACGAAGCATTGCAGGCTCACCCGCAGGCTCGCGACGTCTTCATTCGACACGGCATGGGCTGCATCTCGTGCATGGGGGCGACGATGGAGTCGATTGAAAACGGGGCGGCCATGCACGGTATAGACCCCAACGGGCTCGTCGACGATCTCAACAAGCTTGGCGAGGCACCGAGCGACACGAGCGAGTAGTCGGCGATGGCCAAGCCGGCAGAGAAGGGCCAGGTCAATATCTCCAATGATGTGCTGGCCGACATGGTGGGCTTTGCCGTCATGGAGTGCTACGGGATCGTCGGGATGGCCAACCCGAATCTCAAGGCGGGGGTCACGCAGCTGCTTTCCCGCGACAAGCTGGCAAAAGGCGTGGTCGTGGAGTCGGAAGCCGATGTAGTCTCCGTGCAACTGTACGTTGTTGTGGAGTACGGGACGAACTTGGCGGAAGTCTCCCGAAACCTGGTCGATCGAGTGCGCTACGTCCTTGAGAACTACGCTCAAGTCAACGTCGATCAGATAGGCGTTCACATTCAGGACATACACATCGACGCCAAGGCCTAGGAGCGGCAGTGAGTCTTCCAGCGCGTCCTCCCTCCGCCGATCTCATGGCCGCCGGGCTTCGTGCGCTGCAGCGGCACGAAGAAGAGATCAACGCTCTGAATGTCTTTCCGGTTCCCGACGGCGACACCGGCACCAACCTCGTCATGACAGTGCAGGCTGTCTGTGATCAGCTTGCGCAGGCGGGCGGGGGGTCGCTCTCAGAGCAGCTTAATGCGATCACCCTCGGATCTCTCATGGGAGCACGGGGAAACTCCGGAGTGATCCTGTCTCAGATCATTCGCGGGATATGCGACGGCCTGTCACAGGCGGAGGCCGTGGACGCCCGTGTTGTGGCCGACGCCCTGCAGAACGGCTGTCGCGTTGCGTACCAGGCGATTCGAAAGCCCGTAGAGGGCACGATGCTGACCGTGATTCGCGACGCAGCCGACGCCGCGACGGAGCGGGCCTCGGCCAAGAGCGTAGAGGGTATTGTTAACCACGTGCTGGAGGCGGCCCTGCGCGAAGCGGGAGCGTCGGTGTCGCGAACCCCCGACCTGCTGCCGGTCCTGAAGGAAGCCGGAGTCGTGGATGCCGGCGGCTTCGGGCTGGTGGTGCTGGGTGATGCTATTGTGGCGAGCCTCCTTGGCCGCTTGGAGGAGGCCACCGACCTGGTCGGCGCAACAGGAACGGCCGTGATCGAACCCGAGGTCGACCTGGACTATCGTTTCTGCACCGAACTCGTCGTCCGCTCGGCCGGTCTCGACGCCGAACGGGCGGAGAACTTCCTGACCGGAATCGGCGGATCGGTCATGGTTGCGTCCTCGGGACAGGTCGCACGGATCCACGTGCACACGAACACCCCTTGGTCGGTGATTGAGTGGGCCGCTGCGCGCGGTAGTCTTGACAAGGTCAAGGTCGACGATATGGTCGCGCAGGTCAAGGAGCGAGCAGCGGCCGGCGGAGTGGCCAAGGCGCAGGGAGGTGTCGGCGTAGTAGCCGTGGCGAACGGGGGAGGGATTGAGGCGATTCTCCGAAGTCTGGGCGTGAGCGCCGTAGTCAACGGTGGCCAGACCATGAATCCGAGCGCTGCGGAACTCCGGGACGCCGTAGACTCCCTGGCACAGCGTGATGTCATCCTGCTGCCGAACAATCCCAACATCGTGCTTACCGCACAGCAGGTGAAGCAGCTCACGACGAAGCAAGTTGCGGTGGTTGCGACGCGGTCGATCCCGGAGGCGTTCGCCGCGCTTCTGGCTCTTGACGTGTCCGTTTCCCTGGGCGAGAACGCCGAGGCGATGGACGCCGCGACGAAGGCGGTGAAGACCGGCGAGATCACTCATGCGGTTCGGGGCGGACGATCGGGCGCTGTGAAGTTCAAGAAAGCCGATCTCATCGGCATCTCGGACGGGAAGATACGCGTGGCCGGAAGAAAGCTCGAAACGACCGCTGCACGACTTGTCGCCGAGATGGTTGACGGCGAAGATTCAGCCATCACTCTGATCTTCGGTGATGGCGTCGAGTCCGGCGAGGCTGAGAGGATCGTTGAGAAGGTGGCGAAGAAGCACCCGCGTCTGGATCTTGACGTTCAACACGGCGGCCAGCCGCTATATCCTCTCATTATCGGAGTCGAGTGATGCAGGAGCCGACGCACGAGGCGGTCTCCGCGGCCGAGTACGTCCGTCTGCGCAGAGAGCGGCGCGAGCGGCTGCGCGGCCGCAAGCAGCGGCGGGCGCGAGTCCTGACGCTCTTTCTGATTGGGGCCATCCCTTTGTACCTTCTGATTCTGCGCGGCGCCGGCGCGGTCACCCTCACCGCTCAAGATCGAGCGGCCGGCGGCCGCACGGTCTCTATCGACGGCCTGCGGGCGAGCGTGGGTGGGGCAATCGGCCGCCTGGCGTTCTGGCGCAACGGTCCGGTGAAGGTCCGGTTCCGCGCGATGCGCACCTCTGTCCGGTACGGCGAGCGTCTCCGGGTCATGGGCATGGTGTCACCAGCCGACCTGGACGGGGCCAGAGTTCGAATCGAGGAGAAGCTGCCAGCCCGGAAGTGGAGGCTTGTTGCGACCGTCATGCCGTCGAGCAAGGGCGTGTTTGAATCCGACGTCAGGCCGCTAGAGAGCGGCACTCTAAGAGCAGCGGTGAGCGGTCGCGGCGCCAGTTCAGAGGTTACCGTGACCGTCGCCCCGATCGTGACGCTTGGGGCGAGCCCCACGGCCTTCTGGAGGAGGCCCTTCTCTGTGGGCGGGAGGCTCTTGCCGTCAAGAGCGGGCGTAGTCGTTGTGGTGCAGGTGCAGCGCGGTGGGGAGTGGGTCACGCTGCGCAAGACGAGAACGGATGCCGACGGTCGATATCGGGTCGTCTGGAAGCCGCGCGGGGTCGGCAAGTACGCCTACCGAGCCGTCGTTGGCGAGAGCGATCGCCTGGCCGGGGCGATCAGCTCCACGGCGCGGGCTCGAACGTGGTACATGGTCGGCCTGACCTTCGACGACGGTCCGGCTTCTCCATACACTGACGAGATTCTCGCGACGCTGAAGCGATATCGTGTGAGGGCGACATTCTTCGTTCTGGGGCAGATGGTGAATGAGAACCCGGGGTTGGTGAAGCGGGCCGTGCGGCAGGGAAACCTCATCGGGAATCACTCGTACAGCCATCCAACACTGACTCGCCTTTCGGAAGAACGGCTCAATGAGGAGTTGGTCTCCACCAGCGATCTGGTCGCGCGCGTCTCCGGGAAGAGACCCCATTGGATGAGACCTCCGGGTGGCGCGACCAACGAGCAGGTGAACGCGGCGGCTCGCCGGCTTGGCATGAAGGTCGCCATCTGGGACATCACCACCGTCGACTGGCACGGAGGGCCAAGTTATCGGACGATCACGCGTCGTGCAATGGCGCAGGTTAAGCCCTTCGACATGATTCTGATGCATGATGGCGGCGGCGACCGGTCTCAGACGGCCAAGGCGATAGGACACCTCATCTCCCAGCTCGAGAAGAAGGGCTACTTGCCCGTAACGCTCGACCAGCTATATCCTGGCAAGAGCGCACCGGAGCCTACACTTCCCGCTCAGCGGGACGTGCCGAACGGTCCCGGCTAGCTGACGACAAGGGGAGGTCTTGCGTGCCTCGAATCGGTTTCGTCACGGACAGCACGGCGGATCTCGACCCGGCGTACTATGACGAGCATGACGTCGTCATGGTTCCGCTGGCCGTGCGTTTCGGGAAGGAATCGTACCTGGACTGGGTAGAGATGCGGCCGGAGACGTTCTACCAGGCTCTGGCTGCAAGCGAGGTGCTGCCGAAGACGTCGCAGCCGTCCGCCCAGCAGTTCATAGAGGCCTACGACCGTCTGGCCCGGCGGTGTGATTCGATTATCTCTCTGCATCTGTCGGCCGCGCTGAGCGGTACCGTTCAGTCTGCGGAGATAGCGGCCAGACAGGCCGACGTGCCCGTTACGGTGATCGATACCAAGCTGGCGTCGTTGGGCATAGCTCTCGTGCTGGATGAGGCGCTGAAGGCGCGCTCAGGCGGTGCCTCCCACGACGACCTGGTTGAGATCATATCGAGGCGGTCCTCCTCAGTGTCAACCCTGTTCTACGTCGACACGCTTCGTTACCTGGAGAAGGGCGGGCGGATCGGCAAGGCCGCGGCTCTGGTGGGCTCCCTGCTCAAGATACGCCCGATTCTGCAGCTCGGCGAAGATGGGATTGTCGCTCCCTACAAGAAGGTCAAAGGGACCCAGCGAGTCTACGCGGAGCTCGTGCAGGCCGTGGCGGACCATGCCGCCGGGGGGCCGGTCAAGATCGCGCTCGTACATGCGGCCAATCCCGAGAGCCTTCAGCGACTCAAGAGGCTACTCGACGAGAAGGGAATCGCGTTCGACGTGGTCTTCGAGTCATACGTCGGATCCGTGATCGGCACTTATCTTGGCCCCGGCGCCTTCGGACTCATCTTCTGTCCTGCGGAAACCTAATGGGCGCGGCGTCGACCGAAGTCAAGCGCTTTGGCGGGCGCCTGATGAGCGAGGCGACGGTCAAACGAGTTGAGCTTGCGAACTCGGCGTCGTGGTCGCGGCCCGCGACCGATGCGCGGTTCGTCGGCATGCGACTGCAGGCGGCGCTGCGGCGGCTCGGCATCGAGAGGATAGAGGATC
>DYIV01000118.1 GCA_020723435.1 Slackia heliotrinireducens
ATCGATGATCCCGCTGTCCGCGGCCGACGTGGTGCTGAAGACCCAACTCGACCCGAGCAAGGTCGAAGCCGTGATCGCATCGATGAAAGACGTCAAGAAGCTGAGCATCGACGGCAAGGTGCACTACTGGCGGGTGGCGTCGGCCGAGAAGGCGTCGAAGGCCTTCGAAGACAGCCTGCTCGCGTTTCACAAGAAAGAGCCCCGCGCGGTCGGCATAGACAAGCAGGTGCTCAAGAGCCGGCTCATGGATTCGGCGCGACCGAAGATCTATGATGCAGTCCTGGCGCAGCTCGCGGCAAAGGGTGTCCTTGTCATAGAGGGGCCGCTTGTGCGCCATCCGACGGCCAGCGCGGGGGCGATGCGCGAGCAGGCCGATCTGTCCGAGAAGCTGGTGCAAAGGCTTCGCGATCAAGGGGTGGCTGTGGAGGGGCCCAGGGAGTTGGCGGCCGCGCTTGGGAAGCCCGAGGCTCATGTGACTCAGATGCTCGGCAAGCTGACCGCCGAAGGCAGCGTGGTGAAGCTGGCTCCCGACCTCTTCGTAGCGGCCGAGACCGTCGAGGACGTGCGCGGCAAGCTGAGCGACCATCTGGCGGCCAACGAGCGCATCAAGGCAAGCGAGTTCAGGGACCTGATCGGCGCGTCGCGAAAGTATGCCGTGCCGATGCTCGAGTACTTCGACTCAGTGGGGCTGACGAAGCGCGATGGGGACTTCAGAGTCCTGAGGTAGGCAGACTGTAGGTCTTCTCCCAGAGGTGAATCTGCTTGTCGATGAAGCGCTCCTCGGCCGTCTTGCGGGCCTCGGTCGCGATCTGCTCTCGCAGCGTCGCGTCATCTATCAGCCTCGTGAGATGCTCGATCCACTGCGCCGAATTCGCAGCCAAGAATCCGTTCTGTCCGGGCCGAATCGCCCGGCTGTAGGTGGAAACGTCTGAAGCCACGCAAGGCACGCGAGCCGCCCCGTACTCCAGGAACTTCAGATCGCTCTTGCTTCGGTTGAAGTGGTTGTCGACGAGAGGCGCGATGCCGATATCGATCCCGGCGAAGAGAGCCGGGTACTCCGGCAGATTCAGCGTGGCGGGGAGTATCTTTACCTTCGTCTTCGGTTGAAAGGGATGCTCCTCGAAGACGGTGAGGTGGAACTCTATGTCCGATCGCTCGGTCAAGAGGCGATTGATCGGCTCGGCCACGAGCAACAAGTCGTCATAGTGCGTTAGACCGCCTATCCAGCCGATGACCGTCTTCGGATGCCGGCATTTGGCGACATGCCAATACTCCCCCGGCAGACAGTTGGGCAGCACGATCACGCTGCTGCCAAAGCTCGATACGAAGTCGGCGAGGAACGGATTGGTGGTCGTCACGCAGTCGGCTTGCGACAGAACGGCCTCCAGAGACATCCGCTCAGTCTCGTCGAAGTGCATGATGTTCGGGTTGGCGTCGGTCATGTGCCAGGGATCGTCATCGATGTCGGCCACGATGTAGACGCCGGCCGACCTGGCGTGTTGTAGGAGCTCCAACGCGCGCTCATTGGAGCCGTTGGAGATGACGAGCACATCGTATCCGGCAACGACGTCCGGCTCCGAACCCAGATCGAGATGGACGGTGTGACCGATCTTCGCCAGCTCCTTGCCCGGTACGTTGCAGCGGTACCAACCCGTCGCCCCATAGCTCGGCGCGAGGAAGAGTATCTTGGCGCCGGGCGTCTTACTTGAGCCCATATGCCTTCTCCCACAGATGGATGTTCTTGTCGATCGAACGCGAGATCGCGAGCTTCTGTCCCTCGGTCGCGAGCCGCTTCCGTAGCTCGGCGTCCTCTATCAGCCTGCGAATCTGGCGCATCCATTCCTTCGTTGAGCCGGCAAAGAGACCGTTCTTGCCGTCGACGAGCGTATGGACGTACGCCTCGACCGGCGATGCGATCACGGCCGCGCCCACGCGAGAATACTCGAGAAACTTCAGATCGCTCTTGCAGCGCGTGAAGTGCGAGTCGACGAGCGGGGCCAGGCCGATGTCGTAGTTGGCGAGATAGGCAGGCAACTTGTCGATATCCATGAACTGGGTGTACTTGATGCGGTCATGCGGCCGGAACGGGTACTGGGGCATGCCGCACGCCCAGAACTCGACGTGTGGGTAGTCGTCGAGTATCTGCTCTATCGTGCCGGCCAACAGCTCGACGTCCTTCCAGTGCGCGGCACCGCCCGCCCAGCCGATGATGAGCTTGTCGCCGTGGTTGGGGCGCGGCACCCGCCACAACTCGTCCGGCAGCATGTTGGGGAGCACCTTCACGTTGGGATGATGGCGGCCGAGGATGCGAGCGAGGTAGGGCGTCGTCGTTGTTACGATCTGGCAGGTCTTCATGCACTCGCGCAGGTCAATCAGGGCGTTGCTCTTGTGCCATTCTTCGTACACCGGGTTGTCTGGGGTCATGTTCCAGTAGTCGTCGTCGATCTCGAAGACGGTTGTCTTGCCTAGATCGTTGGCACGACCCATGTACTGCCGGATATCTGGTGAGGCGGACATCTGGAAGACAATGACGTCATAATACTCCAGGTCCTGCGGCGACATCGTGTGCTTGACGATGACCTCGTAGCGTTGGCGTTCCAGCGCTGAGGCGGGGATTCTGCCGCGGTACCAGCCGGTGCCCGAGTAGTTTGACACCAGGAAGTGGATCCGTCTGCGTCTGGTAGGCGGCGGCGAGAGCCATGCGCCGACCAGTGGCTGAGTAGCCGCCTTCCGCGAAGCGGATTGTTGTGCGCGCTTTCGTTTCTTGTCGCGTCTTTTGGCCATAAGTCTGTGGACCGTGCCGTCTAGCGAGTTGCCTTGCGGTGGCGCAGGGTGCGCCGAAGAACACGCAGAAGTCATTCTACCGTCGAGGCGCCTGCGTGTCACCGCCATGGTTGAATTGACAGTCCTTCGCGAGATGGCCGATAGTGAGCGATGGTCATGTCAAAGAAGAAGTCCAAGACAAAGCGGCAGCCTCGTCGTTCCGTCTCCGGCCGTCCCGTATCTATAGTCGTGCCGGTGATGGACAAGCTCGAGTTCACACGGCTCTGTCTGGGGGCGCTCTTCGTCAACACGTCCGCGCTCGAACTCGTCGTCGTGGACAACGCCAGCGCCCAGCCGACACAGGACTACCTGGCCGACGTCGCGGCCTGCCACGAGAACGTGACGATCATCAGAAACGACACAAACATCGGCTTCGCCGCCTCATGCAACGCCGGCGTGGCCGCGTCCAAGCACAGCCTAATCTGCCTGCTCAATAACGACACCGTCGTCCAGCCGGGCTGGCTCGATCGAATGAGAGAAGCGCTCATGCCGGGGGTCGGGATCGTCGGGGCCAAGCTGCTCTTTCCCAACGACACTATCCAGCATTGCGGGATTGTCTTTCGCGACGACATGATGCCGTACCATCGTCATCACGGAGAGCCGAGCGGTGTGTCTGCCTGCAACAGGCTTGAGAAAGTGCCCGGCGCGACCGCCGCCTGCCTGCTCACTCCGCGCAAGATCTGGGATGAAGTCGACGGCATGGATGAGGGATATATCCGCGGCAACTACGAGGACGTCGACTACAACCTCAAGGTGCGGGATCGCGGCTACTCCGTCGTCTATCAGCCGGAGGCCGTAGTCTATCACTTCACGAACGTGACCAACTCCGAGGACGCGATGGCCTACCAGCAGGCCTACCATCACAATCTGCGACTGCTCATGGCACGGTGGTCCAGGCGGACCGACTTGGCCAGGGTCTGAGGCGAGAACTATGAGGATCAACTACTACCTGCCTTTCGTCACACAGACCGGTGGAACCATCGCCGTGTTCGAGACGGCAAGGCGCCTTGCCGAGCGGGGCCACGACGCGACCGTCTCGGTGCCCAAGTCACTGCTTCCCATCGAGTGGGCGCCTGACGACCAAGTCATCGGCATGGAGCACCCTGACGAGATGCCTGACGCGGACATCGTTGTAGCCACGACCGCGAGCTCGGCGGAGCTCGTGTGGGTGCTTCCGGAGCCGAAGGGCGACAAGTTCTACTTCGTGCAGGGGTACGAGAGCCTGTGGTGCGGGAACGTAGACAGGACGTATCGCTACCCCATGAAGAAGATCGTCGTCTCCACGTGGCTGCAAACGGTCATGAGAGAATCATTTTCACAGCAGTCAACGGTTGTCCATCCCGGCGTCGACCTCGAAACGTTCAAGCCACGCAACGCAGAAGGTTGCGGCACCTCACATGACACTGGCAGTGAAGGAGGACGGTGTGAGACATCTGGCGACGACACCCGACGCGTGCTGGTCATGGATCATCTCACGAGAGTGATCAAGGGGACCTACGTCGCCGCTCAGGCTGTCGACCTTGCCCGGAAGTCCATCCCCAACGTGGATCTCATCCTCTTCGGTGTCGAGCCGAGGACGGCCGGCCTTGGGCGCGTTGCCGAGTGTCATCGACGCCCGACCGGGCCTGACTTGGCAGATCTGTATGCCTCCTGCGACGTCTTTCTCTACCCGACCATCGCCGACGGGTTCGGCCTGCCGCCGTTGGAGGCGATGGCGTGCGGCACGGCTGTGGTCACCACGGATGCGAGTGGCACCGGAGACTGGGCCTCGCCTGATGTCTGCTACGTGGCAGCGCCCCACGATGTCGAGGCAACGGCCGAGGCACTCGTCCGAGCTTTGAGCGACGACGACGAACGGCGGGCGATCGCCGAGGCCGGCCGGGCAAGGGCCGCTGAGTTCACGTGGGAGAGGACCGTAGAGGGGCTGGAGAAGGTCTTCCTCGGCACCGAGACCGGTGATGACCATGCAGAGTGATTGTCCTGTCTGCGGTGAGACGTCGACACAGCCGGAACTCTCAACCGCGTCGGGCAGATCGATTGGGCGGTGCGCCGCGTGCGGTGTTCGTGTGGGTGCGGAGGGTGGCGCCGAACCGGAGAGGATCTCGGCACAGCTTGCCGCAGAGCGCCCTGCCTGGCGACTGGAGCTCATCCGCCAACTGCACGGGAACGGGGGAGGCCGACTGCTGGATCTCGGCGCCGACGCCGCCTTTGCCGACGCTGCCCGATGTGCGGGATGGATAGTGACCAGGATGGATCCGAGCGAGGTCTCGCGCGAAACCCTGGACGGCAGATACGACGTAATTACTCTCTGGGATGTCCTTGGCAGACTCGACGATTCGGGTCTGCTCGGGCGTCTTCGCGGCCTACTTAGTGAGGACGGCTCAATCTTTGTGCTGTCTCCAGACCCGCTCGCCAACAAGGCGCGAAGCCAGGGAAAGCACTGGGAGCTGCTTGAGGAGCGCTATCGAATCTATCTGAATAGGCACGCGCACGAGCGGATGCTGTCCGACGCGAGTTTCGGTCGCCTGAGGCACATACTCATGGAGCGACCCGGATTCGACTACGTGATCACGA
>DYIV01000011.1:0-7206 GCA_020723435.1 Slackia heliotrinireducens
GCGCGAGAAGGAGTTCGTCTTGGCGGCGAGGGCCATCGGCGCGTCGGACTGGCGAATCATGACGGCCCACCTTCTGCGCAACTCCTGGGCACCGGTGATCGTGGCGGGGACTCTGGGCATCGCCAACGCCATCCTCACCGAGGCATGGCTGAGCTTCCTGGGCTTTGGCGTGCCGCCATCCGTCCCGAGCTGGGGCAACCTCCTGACCGACGCTGGCGACTACATGTTCACGGCGCCGCTGCTGGTCATCGTTCCGGGGACGGCCATCACACTCACGGTGCTCTGTTTCAACTTCCTGGGAGATGGACTGCGAGACGCCCTCGACCCGTACCTGAAGGATTGAGCGAGGGATGAACCCTGGATGATCGAGCGGGACACTGCACTGCTTGAAGTGCGAGGCCTGAAGACAAGCTTCTTCTCCGATGCCGGCCGGACGAAGGCGGTCGACGGCATCAGCTTCTTCGTGGATCGCGGCCGAACGCTCGGCATCGTCGGCGAGTCCGGCTCGGGCAAGACGGTCACCGCGCTGTCGATCATGGGCCTTTTGCCCGACGCGGCGCGAGTGATCGCAGGCAGCGTGCTCCTGGACGGTGAGGAGCTGATCGGCGCGCCGGAGTCGCGGATGCGCCGGGCGCGCGGCTCGCGCATCGGCATGGTCTTCCAGGACCCGCTCTCAAGCCTCAACCCCGTCTATACGATCGGAGCGCAGATTGCCGAGGCCGTCCGGTTGCACGATGTGGGGGCAGCGTCGGTCGACGCCGAAGTCGAGCTCCTGCTGCGCCAGGTTGAGATGCCCGACCCTCGCTCGGCGGCGCGGTCCTATCCGCACCAGCTCTCGGGGGGAATGCGCCAGCGCGCCACGATGGCGATCGCGCTGGCGGGAAGACCGGAGCTGCTCATCGCAGACGAACCCACAACCGCCCTGGACGTGACGGTCCAGGCTCAGATCCTCGACTTGCTGGCGCGACTGCAGAGCCAGAGCAAGATGGCGATGATTCTCATCACGCACGATCTGGGGGTCGTGGCCGCTGTCGCCGACTACGTGGTCGTGATGAGGCAGGGGCGCGTCGTGGAGACCGGCGCTGTCGACGCGCTGTTTGCGCATCCGACAGACGAGTACACGAAGCAGCTGCTCGATGCCATGCCGCGGCTGGGGGTGGGATAGGGTGGCCGAACTGCTCGCGGTCGACAACGTCGTCAAGCACTTCCCGGTGGTTCGAGGAGCCGTCTTGGCGCGCCAGGTCGGAGCCGTTCACGCCCTGGACGATGTCAGCTTCACGTTGGAGGCTGGCCGGACGCTTGCACTGGTGGGCGAGAGCGGGTCGGGCAAGACAACAGCGGCCAAGATCGTTCTGCGCCTCCTGGAGCCGACGTCGGGTACGGTGCGCTACGACGGTGTCGACATCGCAACGCTCGACCATGCGGCGATGCGGCGGCTGCGCTCCGGCATGCAGATCGTCTTCCAGGATCCCTACGAGTCGCTCAACCCGCGCATGAGGATAGGCGATATCGTGGCGGAACCGCTCACGATCAACGACGTCCTCCCGACGAAGGCCGAGGCGCGGCGCCGCGCGTGCGAGCTGCTCGGGCTCGTGGGCCTGGAGCCGGCGATGACGTCGCGCTACCCGCACCAGCTCTCAAGCGGCCAGCGCCAAAGGGTCGGCGTCGCACGCGCGCTGGGGCTCGGTCCCAGACTCCTCGTCTGCGACGAGCCGGTTTCGGCGCTGGACGTCTCGATACAGGCTCAGATTCTCGAACTGCTGGCTCGGCTCCAGCGCGAGCTCGATCTTGCGTATCTGTTCATCTCCCACGACCTCGCGGTCGTGCGACAGATCGCCGAGCGCGTCGCCGTGATGTATCTGGGCAAGATCGTCGAAGAGGGCGCCGTCGGGCCGGTGTACGAAGCCCCGCATCACCCCTACACTCAAGCGCTCCTGTCGGCCGTTCCCATCCCCGATCCGGAGACGGAGCGGAAACGGCGCCGCATCATACTGCGCGGGGAGGTGCCCAGCGGTATGGAGCCGCCCAGCGGCTGCCGCTTCAGAACACGCTGCCCGATCGCGGCGCAGGTGTGCGCGGAAGAGGAGCCGCCTCTGGTCTCGGTCGGCGAGGAACGAAGAGCGGCATGCCACTTCGCGAAGGCGAATCCCGTACCGGTCTAGTTCACCCTCGAAAGTCCCGGGCGTTTGGACTAGAATAGCCTTCGTCCTTTCGTCGGGCTGGCGGAATTGGTAGACGCGCTAGGTTGAGGGCCTAGTGAGCACTTAGCTCATGGGGGTTCAAGTCCCCCGCCCGACACGAAGAAGGAAGCCCGCCGTGCGCGGGCTCTCGCGTTGGCGGAATCTACGCCGCCTCGTGCTCGATGCCGAGCTTCTCCATCATCTCCCGCACTTCTCCGGCGCCTTCATCGTAGAGCTGCTTCTCCTCGGGCGCCAGATGCGTTAGGAGCGTGAGGAACTCACCCGCGTGGACGACCTCTTCCTCGGCGATGTCCTTCAGCACGGCTGTGGCGAGCTCGTCGTCGGCCGCCTCGGCGATCTGCATGTAGAGCTGAATCGCCTCGTACTCGGCCGCGATGGCGTAGCGTATCGCGCGGATCAGCTCCTGTTTGGTCATCGGACGGTCGAGGGTCGTGCCCGAGTAGGGTGTCGCGAATTCCGGCATGATGATATCTCCTCCTTTGACGTTGATTGGCCGCGTCCCTGTTGTACCCAGTCGAATCAAGCGTGCGGAGTTGATTTCGCGGCGTGCGGGGCGCGCATGCTCATCAAGGGACGTGGATCGGCCCGGTATCCACCGCCTCGAAGTCGCGGCCGCTCACGCCCCCGATCTCGTGCAGCTCATCATCGTCCCAGCGCATGTCCGGCGCGCCTGAAATGTACCAGGCGCCGCCGTTGTCCGCGACGAACATCCCGTAGACCTTCAGTGCCGTCAGGATCACGCGCACCGGCTGTGGGTAGCCGCTGATGTCGACATCCGCCTTGAGCCGCAGCCTCAGGCCCATCGGAGGAAGGCTGGCGTCATCACTGTAGCTGGCGAAGTGCGTCGCCGGATGGATGTAGCCCCGCTGCGTGCGCGGAACGGTGAACCGCAACGCGTGGTTGATCGCGCCGGTCTGCACTTCATCGTAGCGCACGAGTCCCGGGAATATCGGCAGGCCGGCGGCGTCGGCGCTTGTCCAGCCGTCCGGCCGCAAGGCGTTTGAGGTCAGATCGAAGATGGCGCCGGAGCCGGCCGACCAGCCGCCTGGGACCGGGTGGGCGTCGAAGACCTCATAGAGCAACTTGTTGTCCGTATCGACGATCAGGATGTGACGGTCGCCGGTACCACTGGGCCCGCCTTCGATGGGCGCGTCGGGCGGGATGGGATAGGGGCCGGGATCGCTCTCGTCGGGATAGTAGAAGCTGATCGGGACTTTCGCCTGATCGCCGGGAACCGTGCAGTAGGGGATGCCGTTGGGCGCGCCGTCCCAGACGGTGCCGAAATCCGCGTGCAGCCCGGTGTCGGCGCCGATGCTCGCGACGTAATTGCTGGAATTGGGGTGGACCGGCGCCGTCGAAATGTCGGTGTTCCATGGGTTGTCCGGCGGGAACATCGGCGGCAGCGAGCCGTCACCCAGCGGCGGTACGGACCACGATCCTCGCCGCTTCCACCCACTGGCGGCCCCGCGGTCGTCTCGCGCATGGATGTACGCGTTGAGGTCCTTGCCTCGCAGGGGTGTGCGAAGCGCGACGTGCCATCTGACGACCAGCTTCGTGCCGTAGCCGTAGCCCACCGTGTCTCGCAGGTGCAGGGTACCGGCGGCTGTGTTCACGTCCAGATTCGCGCGAGGGCGGTACGGGCCTCGCCATCTCGTGCCGCTGAAGACGTAGAAGCGGTTCGTGTTCTGATCGTAGGCCAGACATACGGCGCCCGCGCTCGTGAGGCTCGTGTTGAACAGCAGCCTCACCATGCGCATGTCTCTCCAGCCGTCGGGATCGTAGCAGCTGGTGTAGAAGACGGCGTCCGTTCCCGAGCCGGCACTTGGCGCGATGCTCCAGGCATAGGGACGATAGTTGCCGGCCGACGCGGGCGCGGCGTGCGACAGGAGAAGCAACAGCGCGGCGACGCCTACAGCGCGACCGCGCCATCCATGTGGGGACGATCTCTCGCGCACGTCAAGACACCTTCTTCGTCGTGTCGTGCCTCATCCCCGCCTATGGTCTTCATCGGCTCGGTGGATAGCGGGGATTAGTGGGGCGCGTGGCGGAGGTAGCCGGGGAGTGGTCCTATGTCGTCGTCTGGGGCTGCAGGTCGCGCTGCTCATAGCCCCGATAGTAGTATCCCTTTGTCGGTTTGACGGCGACCTTGTTCAGGACGACGCCGAGCTTGCGAATGCGCTTGTCGGCCAGCGTCTCGATGAGGCTGTGCGTCTCCTCGCGTGTGGTCTTTCCGACTGTGGCGCAGAGCAGAACGCCGTCGGTCTTCGGGGCCAATACGGCAGAGTCGGTAAAGAGAAGCGCCGGCGGGGAGTCGAGAATGACATAGTCAACCGACTGCTTCAGCGTGGCGAGCAACTGGTCCATACGGTACGAGTTGAGCAGCTCGCTTGGGTTGGGCGGCGTTGGGCCGGCGGCGAGCGCGTAGAGGTTCTTCAACGCCGTCGGTTGCAGCGCCTTGTCGAGCGTGAGTTGGCCGACCAGCACGTTCGTCAGCCCCTTCTCGTTCGGGATGGCGAGGGAATCGTGCAGCGCCGGTTGGCGAAGGTCGCAGTCGATGGTGACGACTCGGTAGCCGGCGTGAGCGAGCGTAACGGCGAGATTGGCCGCGACGCTCGTCTTGCCCTCATCGGGATTGCCGCTGGAGACGAGAATCGTCCGCGCGCTTCCGTCGTAGTTCAGATACGAGATTGCTGTGCGCAACGCGCGATAGGCCTCCGCCGCCGGGCCGCTGTCGCGCGCGCTCACGACGACGGACGGACGGTCGCCGCCCCCATGAGTCGGTATCTGGCCCAGCAAGGGGAGTGCGAAGTTGCGCTCAACGTCGGCCGGAGCCTTGATCGTGTCATCGAGGTATTCGATCGTGAAAGCCGCTCCCACGCCAAGCGCCAGGCCGAGAATCAGGCCAAGGAGGCCGTTGCGCAATGGTTTCGGCTTGGCCGGCGCGTCCGGTATCTGCGCCCGCTGTATCAGTGCCGCCTCTCCCGGCTCCATCGACTGGGCGATCTTCAGTTCCTCTTGCTTGGAGGTGAGCATGCGGTAGGTCTCCATGCTCATCTGAAGACGCGTCACCGCATTGCGCTTGACCGTCTTCCATTGCGCTCCGGTCATGCCGGCCGGCGCCTTGGAGTTGTCCTTGTCTCGCGCCACTATCTGCGACAAGGAGAAGATGTCTTCTTCCGTGTCGCGCAACTTGTACGAGAGCTCTCGCCGCGCCTTGTCGATCTCGGCGGTGTTGAGCTCACGGTTGGCGCGTGCGTACTGCTCGGCCACGGCGTCGGCGATGAGTGCCGCCCGGCGCGGGCTTGCATCCAAGATCCTGACGTAGATTAGGTTGGTCTGTGGATCGGCGTCTGCGGAGAGCTCTGAGAGGATCTCGCTCGGTGAGACGTCGATGTCTTTGGCCGTCGTCGCCGAGGCTCCGTCTTCGTGGCCGCCGCCTCTCAGAGACCGCGCCGCGCGCCCCGCGATCGTGGGCATCTTCAGAAGCTTCAAGTGGGTCTGGATGGAGCGCTCTGGCTGCAGCGACAGGCCGGGCAGCTCAGAGCCGAGCAAGGAGCTTCCGGCGTCGCGTTCCTTGATGAGAAGGACGCTTTGAGCCTCGTAGGCGGGTCGCTGAAGGTACGAAGCGATCAGAGCGGTGGCCGTAACGACGAGCACAGCCTGTACGATAATCCATCGACGTACGTTGATCACACGCAGATAGTCGCGCAATTCCATGTTCTCGCCCCTTGATGCGCGGGCAGGTAGGATTACCCGGCGGCGCTCCAGCCTGTCGCGCTACGCGTCCTTACTCGATCCCTTGATGCCTACGACGTACCAGTAGCCGTTCGTGTATCGCATTTCGATCGTGCCCGACCTTGTGCTGCCGTCGCGATAGACGATCGTGCAGTCGAGGATTGACTCATCCAGGCGTCGATCGACGCTCGTGATCTTTACCTCCGCGATCTTGCGCGTCGCCAGGTCCCGAAGAATGTCCTGATACTTGTGCTGCAGGAGCATGATCTGTTTGCCCAGCGCCTCTTCGTCCGGCCCGATGTTCGCCACGGAGGCGAGCGGGCTTCCCTGAGTCGTGGCCGTGAGGAAGTGCTCGCTCCTCCAGACCGTGTTCTCGGCGACGAAGTCTTCGTAGCCGAGGCCTATGAAGTACGCACGCAGGGCAATGCGCACGTGCTTGCCCTTGCGCTGCACCCGGCCGACCTCGAACTTGGTGACCTGTCCCTCCGCGAGACGGCGATAGTACTCACGGCTCTCTTGCTGCTCTGCGATGATCAGCCGGCACAGGTATGGGCTAGGCTCCCACTCGGGCTTCTGAGCCTGCGCGGCCGCGACCTTGGGGGCGGCCTTCGGCTTTCGCGCGGCGATCGTGGAAGCCACACCCGCCTGTGAAGGCGCCGGTTTGTTCGAATCCGCAGGTCCACTCATGACGCCGCTGGTCACGACCCCGAGCGCCACGACGACGCTCGTGGCAACGAAGACGACCACCAGCAAGATCGGCTTTCCCACGCGTGACAGGATCCTAGCGGACTTTCGGTGGCCCTCGCTCTTTGACTTGCTCACACCCCACACCTCACCGACAGGCTTCCGAGCTTGTCTTTTCACCCCGCGTCTTCCCGCGGTTCTGTTTTTCGACAAGCGAACGGCCAAGCTTTAGCGGATTTCAAATCGGCGGACCGTGATATACTGGTCAACCGAAGTCCATGAGTCCGAGGAATCGCGACGTCATCGCAGAAATCTCCGCCTATGAGAACGACCGCATCGGCGACCCGAAGCCCGCGAGTCAAGCGCAACGCGCCCGCTTGGAGCTTGGTGATTCTGTTCTGTTTCATGGCGGTCGGAGTGAGCCCTGCGGCCTCGGCGAAGCACAAGCCCGCATCCTCCCGATCTCAGCGCGGCAAGGCGGTGCTTGGGACGCTTGGGCCTGTCGGCCGGAACGTGCCGGCGCCAGCGCTGCGGTCGACGGCCGCGGGCGATCCGTTCAAGTACGCGACCGCCTTCGGTCCCTCCC
>DYIV01000011.1:7216-16546 GCA_020723435.1 Slackia heliotrinireducens
TCGTTGGGCGATCGGTCGACGGGCTCAGCCGTCGTGCGGATGGAGAGCGGCGACAACTGGATCCAGTTCGCGCTGATAGGCAGCGCCGGGTCTAGCGCCAAACTGTCCCGCGGCAAGCTCGTCTTTGTCCAACCGGACAAGCGGCGCGCGGTGTATGAGCGCACGGACGACGGCATCAAGGAGGACATCGTCCTGCCGTCACGACCGGCGAGTCCGCTCATCCCATTTCGGTTTCGACACTCGGGGCTGAAGATGACGGCCCGCCGCGACGGCTATCATTTCTCCGCTTCCGGCAAGGACGAAGATCTCTTCTGGGTCAAGAACCCGTCCGTTGTCGACGCAAACGGCAAGCAAGGCGGCGCCACGCTGTCGATCGCGGGGTCGCTGGCGATCATCCGGATCGACGACAAGTTCCTGGACGAGGCGAAGTATCCGATCGTTGTCGATCCGACCATTGTGGCGACGGCGAGCCAGGCAAGTCCCGCAGGTCTGTCGATCGACCGTCACATCGTACGCAGCTCCGCCGGCACCCTGGTCTTCTTCTATCAGTCCGGCGTTGGGTTGGAGTACAAGACATCCACCGACAACGGCGTCACCTGGAGCTCCGCCACCGCCGTCAGCCCCACGACCTACAACGAGATCGATGTCTTCATGTCCGCGGCCAACGACATCTACGTCACCTATCGCGGCAACGGCTCGACCGACGCGATATTCTTTCGCAAGCTGACCTACTCCGCCGGAACGTGGACTACCGGGGCGGAGCGGACGGTGGAAAGCGGGGGCCAGTCTCGGCGGTATCCGTCGATCGTGCGTGAGAGCGGCGGTCTGATCTGGGTCACGTGGCTCCACCGGGTGGGAGGGTACTCGATTCGCGTTCGCAACAGCAACAACGAGGGGACCACCTGGTCGGGCTCGACGAGCTTGGGCGCCACCAACAGCTACGGCTCTTCGATCGCGGTCATCTATCAGACGCGAGGCGCCGTCGTCTATGAGGTCAACGATACCCGCCTCGACTGGCGGCGCTGGAGCGGAGCCGCCTGGGGCGCCGCCCAGACCATCGTCTCCGGCGACGACTATGACGACGCGAACTGGGGCTCACTGACTGTGACCAGCGACGGAAACCTGCACATGGTCCACGCCCAGCAGGACGGAGGATGGATTCGCTACGCCTACTACAACGGATCCTCTTGGTCGAGCCCGCTTTCGCTGACGACCGCCGCCGGCGACAGATACCCTTCGATCTCCACCGACGGCACCAGGCTGTGGGTCTTCTGGAGCCAGTACGTCGGCGAGAACCAATACCGGATCGTCTATCGCAAGTACTCCGGCGGCAGCTGGGACACCGGGCCGAAGCAGCTGACCGGTTCCGATGAAGACACCTTCGCGAAGGCGCTCACGTATTCCAGTGCGACCGTCGTGAGCTATTCGGAGAGCCTAACGGCGAACGAGTTCCTGGGCGCGGGTGCGGCGCAGGGCTGGCGCGCCGACGACCAGAGCTGGAGCTACACGCTCCCCTTCGACTTTCCGTTCTACGATACGACCCGCACGTCGGTATGGGTCTGCTCGAACGGCTTCCTCGACTTCACCTCGAACAACGCGGACTACACCAACAGCACGGCTGAGATGGCCGCTCGCGTGATGATCTGTGGGTTGTGGGACGACATCAGGACCGACCTCAGCGGGCAGCCTGGGGAAGACATCTACATCTATCAACCCGACGCCGGCTCGGTCGTCTTCCGCTGGGTCGCGGAGCGGTACAGCACCGGTGAGCCCATCAACTTTGAGATCCGTCTCTACGACGACGGAAGGATCAAGTTCAACTACGGTTCCGGCAACACCAATCTGTCGCCGACGATCGGTGTCTCCGACGGGTCGGGATCGAACTATGAGCTTTCGACCTACGATGGCGCCGCCATACTCACCAACGCCCAAACCAGCTCCTGGACGCGCAATCCCCCCAGCAATTGGCTGGACGTGACGACGGAAGCGGCGAGCACTTCCACCGGCGACGTGAACCTGTTCAACGCCAATGGGGACGCGCTCTATGCCGGCTCCGCGGTGAAGTTCGGGTATGTCTACTTCGATCTTCAGACCCCGGCGAGCGCTTCTGTCGTGCCCTCGTGGGAGTATTGGGACGGCGCGAGCTGGCAGCCGCTCACCCTGAGCGAGAACCCGGGATACGCCTTCACGGGAAGCGGGCGCGTCGCCTTCACGCCGCCGGCGGATTGGCAGACCAGGAGTCTCAATGGCAGCAGCAGCCTGTACTATGTGCGGATCGCCCGCACCGCGCCGGTGCTGGCCACGCCTCCGGTGGCCGACCAATTCACTTCCGTGCGCAACAACATCCAGCCGACATCGGCGTCGATGGACACGTCCTCCATTCCGGTGGGATGGAGCGAAGGTGTCGCCTCGCCCTATACCGTCAGGTTCGCCGCCGTGCCGCTGGTCGACATCACGCTGAGTATCATCGGCACGTACGATCGCAGCGGCACGTTCCACGGCTCACCCCCGTTCGGCGTCGATTTCGGGGACATGGATCCCGTTGGCAGTCCCTATGTGGTAGGCGCCGGAGCGGGCGTCTATGCGGCGGCTCTGCGTGTCACGAGCGACTCGACCTGGGACCTCACGGTTCAGGCCGATGGGGACCTTCGCGACGGGCTGGGGAACACGGCGCCAATCTCCAATCTGGCGTGGGCCTTCGATGGCTCCGGGACTTGGACGCCGTTCGTGAACGCACCGACCGTCGGGCCGATACTGACGGGTCAGGCCGCGAACTTCCCGGCCGGCACCATGGTCTACTTCGACTACCAGTACAACGTCGACTGGATGACGACGCCAAGCAGCGCTCCGTACGGCACGACGCTCATGTACTCCGCTGTCCAGGGATCCTAGCGGGGCAAGAAGAACCCCCGCGGACGGCAGGCCCACGAGGGTTCAAAGCTGCGGTATCCGGCCCGGTCTACCCCGTGCGCACTTTCTTGCTCGATGTCTCTCCGTCGACGCCCGGCAGTTCGGCTGAACCCGACAAATTCGCCTCAACGGCCTCGCGAGTCATGGCCGTATTGAGCGCGATTCGTCCCAGGCTCTTTGTGAGATCGTCAAGCTTGCTCGTCAACTGGTTCATATCCTTGGTCGTCAGGCTCGCGAACTCCTCGTAGTTGCTCAAATCCAGCTCGGCCTCTTCGTGGAAGGTGCGAGTGCCGCCCGGGTTGGCGTAGCTTATGTTCGCGTGGAAAGCCATCGGCTTCTGCTGCCCGAAGTACTCATCGGCGACCCCGACAAAGAACCGGACTTCCTTGCCCGGCGGCATGAATCGCATCGCCTTCTGCAGCTCGCTGGAATCCTGCAGGCTGCGTCCCTTCCAGTCCAGCAGTTGAGGCTCAAGCTCGATCCTCACGTCGGTCGCCATCTCCTTGCCGAGATTCTTCACGACAAGGTGAATCCACGGCTTGCCGTAGGTGACGATGAAGTCCATCGTCAGGAAGGGGCGGAACTCCGCCTCCCGCAGCGAGTGCAGCTCCTGGATCATCGACTTCGTGATCAGCGCCATAGAGAGTACACCGAGCGCGATCAGGATTGTAGCCAGTGTTACCATGCTAAGCACCTCCGACCTTGTTGGGCCCGGCTACAGGCCCTAGCTCCCCCGTACGAATGTGGTTTCTCTCATCTTAGCGCCGAACCTCTTTTTTGGCGACTCGCAGCGGCCATCCTTCAGCTACCGCTGTTGGGACGCTGTGGCCACCATGCCGCAAGACGCTCGCGGACTCCCGCCGTCGCCCAATCCGCGATCGCAAAGATGCCGTGGCAATCAAGCGGGAGAACTCGGGCTCCGGGCTTTGACTGCCGAAGCATTGCACTGTTAAGCTAAAGCGCTAGCTCGATGAAGCAACGACATACTGGAGGAATGATGCTGAGTATCGCATTGCCCAAAGGGAGCCTCGAGGAGCAGACACTCAAGCTGTTCGAGCAGGCTGATCTGGAAGTGAAGAAGGAGTATAGGGGCTACAACCCGAATATCAATGACCCGCGCATCTCTAAGGTCAAGATCCTGAGGCCGCAGGAGATCCCGACCTACGTGGCGGATGGCTATTTCGATCTGGGCATTGCCGGCCAGGACTGCAGAGCCGAGTCGGGCGCGGACGTGGTCGAGGTTGCGGCGCTTCCCTACGCGAAGACCGGCGCCGGCATACTCAAGATGGTCGTCGCCGTTCATGAATCCTCCGATATCGAGCGCCCGGAGGACATTCCGGCCAACAGCAGGGTCACGACGGAGTTTCCGAACCTGACTCGCAAATACTTCGACGGTCTCGGCATCCCCGTGGAGGTCTTCTACTCTCACGGCGCGACCGAGGCAAAGATCCCTGAGCTCATGGATGTAGTCGTCGACCTGACGGAGACGGGGCAGACGCTGCTTCGCAATCGGCTGCGAATTGTGGGCGTCATCATGGAATCGCAGACGGCGCTCATGGCGAACAAGGAGTCGTGGTCCGATCCGGCCAAGCGGCAGGGCATCGAGGAGATCCGGACGCTCCTGCTCGGGGTCATCGAGGCGCGCGGGCGCGTGCTGATCAGCATGAACGTGCCCGAGTCCAAGCTCGAGGGTGTGATCGAGGAGCTTCCCGCTCTGAAGCACCCGACCGTGTCGCGACTGCACAACTCGGACTATCTCGAGGTGGTCACCGTCGTCGAGAAGAACACCGTCAACATCCTGATCCCGCGGCTCAAGGCACGAGGGGCCGAGGACATCCTGGAGATCGGGATATCGAAGATCGTGAGATAGGCCGGGCTACACGAGGGCGAGCGTCACGTAGATGTGGAAGATGAATAAGATGAAGTAGACGACGACCACGGCCATCACGACGATCGACATCCCCCTACGGTCGCGCAGGAACCATGCGGCCAGGGTAAACGCAACCCCGATCCCCAGCTTGATCAGGCCCGCCGTGAGAGTGCTGAACTGCGCGAAGAGAGATCTCATGAATGGATTGGCTTCGCTGTATCCCGCTCGCAGCGCCAAGAACGTGAAGGCCAGGTCGGCCAAGTTCAGCACGTTGATGAGCAGAAGCAGCAGCACGTAGGCGAAGTCCGCTCTCTCACGGTATCGTTGAGGCAACCGGGTCCCTCTCATGGTGCTCCCGCTTTCGACGTCATGCGAGAGGATTCCTTGCCCGTGGTCGGCCTGAGTTCCGGCCGGTCGGCGTGGTAGACTGACCGAGATGAGACATCGCTGGTTCGCGGCAGGCCTCCTATTGACCATAAGCACGCTGGTTGGCGCCTTTGGCGTTGCGTCGAGTTTGCCTGACGCGATCGCGGGCGCCGATGCCCGCACGGCTCGGCCGTCCGGCTCCGACCTCTTGGGGGAACATGGTCAAGTGACGTTGGTCCTTCCAAGGGAACACGCTTCCGTGACGTCGGTCGTGAACCTGCCCTCGCGCGGGGCACGAGCCAAGTCCGGCGACCCGCGCGATCTGGATGAACTCATCACCAGCCTCGCCTCCAGGACACGATTCGAGCTTCAGCTGCCCGACCCCGCCCCACTCGACAGCAGGACCTCCCGGGTGGTCTGGTGGGAGCGCGACGGCGTCGTCGTCGCGGTCCAGGTGGTGTATGAGCGACCGGACTCGTCCGCGCCCGGCTACTGGTTGGCCGGGCAGATGGCCAAGACCAAAGAGGACGCTCGGTGGAAGGACGCGCAAGACAGCAAGCCGATCGCGACGCGCTTCTGGAAGTACCGGATGAGCCCGCGGGAGGGCGGAGCGGTTGATGGCGGCGGCGCCTACGCGCAGTTCTACCGGTTCCACGATGGCGTGGAGAGCTGGGTGGGCGGGCAGCTTACGGAGCCCATGGCGGCCCAGGCGGTCGCATCGTTCCGGCCGGCGCAGCGCGAAGGCATAAGCCCCCTGGTTGTTCTCGCGATAGGCGTCGTTCTCATTTTCGTCTGGCCGGGCTACGCCGCATGGTCCGCGAAGCGCAAGTACGACGCCAAGCGCGATCTGGCCGCGGCGAACGACGATAGGCAGTGCGGACCGGCTGACTAACCTGCTACCATTCGACCGTTCGCTGTCTTGCGGGTGAGGAGGGCAGATGGCCGCTGCACGAAAAGTAACGCTCCCCAAGGAAGTCTGGGAGCTGGCTGGATTGTTCGGCGAAGGGCAGCCGTTGTATCTGATCGGCGGCGCCGTCCGCGACATCTTGCTTGGGCGCCAGCCGGTGGATTTCGACTTCGCAAGCGCGGCCACTCCCAGCCAAGTCAAGGCGCTGGTGCGTCGCTGGGCCGACAACGTGTGGACGATCGGCGAGGAATTCGGCACGATCGCTCTGCTGAAGAACAACGTCAAATACGAGATCACCACGTTCCGCGGCGAGACTTACCGCGAAGGAAGCCGCAAGCCGGACGTCACATTCTCCGACAGTCTCAAAGAGGACCTGTCGAGGCGCGACTTCACCGTCAACGCGGTAGCGTACAGCCTGTCGGAGAAGATCTTCATCGATCCGTTCAAGGGAGCGCAGGACATCAAGAGACGCGTGCTGCGGACGCCCGGACCGGTCGAGCAGTCATTCCGCGACGATCCCCTGCGGATGCTCCGGGCCATCACGTTTCACGCCACGCTCGGTTTGAAGCTGTCGCCGGAGGTCTTCAACGGTATCGTGGAGCATGGAAACCTGCTTGCCCAGGTGTCGACGGAGCGGATCGCCGACGAGCTGGTCAAGATACTGCTGGCGCCGAGGCCGTCCGACGCTCTTCGACTCGCCTTGCGCACCGGTCTATCCGATTACTTTCTGCCCGAGCTGGCACGACTCGACATCGAGCAGCCGGTCGACTATCACCACAAGAACGTGCTCGAACATACGCTGCAGGTCGTCGACAACGCCGCTCCTATTCTGGAGCTGCGGCTGGCCTGTCTGCTGCACGACATTGCGAAGCCGGACACGCGCGAAGTTGTTGACGGAGAGATCCACTTCTTCCGGCACGAGCTCGTCGGAGCGCGGATGGCGCGCAGGATCATGCGCAGGCTCAAGTTCTCCAACGAGCTGACTGACAAGGTCGTGGAGCTGGTCAAGCTCCATTTGCGGCCCCACTTCTACCGTGACGAAGTGTGGACCGACAGCGCAGTGCGTCGCTACATCCGTGATGCCGGCGAAGTGCTGCCGCTCCTCAATCAGCTGGTCACCGCCGACTGCACGACGCTGAACCCGAAGATCGCCGCGGCGGCGGTGGAGAAGCAGCGCGATCTTGAGCGTCGCATAGAGGAGGTCCTCGAGAAGGAGGATCTGATGGCGATGCGGCCTCTGCTCGATGGGCACCAGGTCATGGAGGCCTTTGGCATCGAGCCGGGCCCCATGGTGGGCGAGATACTAAAAGGCCTGCTCTCAGCGCAGATCGACGGCGATCTGGCCACCGAGGATGAGGCGTGGGAGATGGCTCGGGCGATCTATGAGGACGAGACGGGAGGCTGACACGTTGTGGAAGTAGCGGCCGCTCGCCGGCTGTTCCCGGCCGCCAAGGAATACGCGTGGCTCAATCATGCGGCCTACAGCCCTCCGGCTGAACCCGTCCGCGACGCGATGATCGGTACGGCCCGAATGGTCAGCGAGGGTCGGCTGAGCTTCAGCGTGGTCATAGAAACTCGCGCCAGGACCACGCAACGAGCGGCAACGCTGACCGGGTGCACACCCGAGCGAGTGGCCATAGTGCGAAACACCACACACGGGATAGCGCTGGCAGCCGAGGGCCTCAGCTGGCGGGCGGGTGACAATATCGTGTTGCCCAACGTCGAGTTTCCGGCGAATGTCTATCCGTGGCTCAACCTCGAATCCAAAGGTGTGGAGATTCGCTGGGTCCGCGAGGTTGACGGGCGCGTGCGCGCCGAGGACATCGCCGCGCTTGTAGACGAGCGCACGCGCGTCGTGGCGGCGAGCTTCGTTGAGTTCACCAACGGTTACCGGAATGACGTCGTGGCACTCGGCCGCATCTGCGAGGAATGGGGCGCGCTCTTTGTCGTCGACGCGATACAGGGTCTGGGCGCGCTCAGCCTAGACATGGATGAGGCCGGTATCGACGTGTTGGCGGCCGGCGGCCACAAGTGGCTTGCGGCTCCCATGGGGATCGGCATCGCCTGCCTGTCCGAGCGGGCGTTTGCGACTATCCGGCCGGCGCATATCGGGTGGCTCGGTGTCCGCAGACCCGAGGACTTCCTAGACTACGATTCTACGCCCGCCGAGGACGCCCGGCGCTTCGACGACGGAAGCCCGAACCTTGTGGGTCTGTTCGGCCTCGACGCCGCGCTTGAGCTCATCGTCGACGTGGATATCGCCGCCATCGAACGCCGGGTGCTGGCTCTGAGCGACCGGCTGACCGGCGGCCTGGAGTCCCTCGGCTGCCGGGTGGCCAGCCCTCGCGGGGAGGGTGAGCGATCCGGAATCGTCTCCTTCGTGCCGCCCGCCGGCTCGTCCGAAGATATGTGCGCGTTTCTGCAGTCGCGCGGCGTAGTCACATCACCACGCGGCGGACTCGTGCGCGCCGGTTGCCACTACTGGAACGATGAGTCCGACGTCGATCGGGCGCTCACCGCCATTGACGACCGGCTGCGGACGAATTCGGACAAATGACTCGCCGTGCTTGATTTGTGCTCGCGGGTGGGGTTCGATAGGTATCCAGAGGGCGCTCGTCCTCTATCGTAACGGCAGCTTGCAGCGGCCCCGACAACACACAACGAGACGTGCATGGCCAAGAAGACGAAGAAGGATCGTTTGCGCTCGGCGAATATACGCAGCCAAGCCATACGCCGCGTCACTCGATTCGGCCTGATCGGCCTGGCCGTGATCGGCGCCGTCGGCGTCATCGCGTACTTCGCATGGCAGGCGCCGGAGGTGCAGTCGTTCGTCAAAGCGATCCTGCGCGGGGACCGCGCGGGGACCTACGAATTCTCCGATGACTACCGCCAAGTCGGCGTGGGTGAATCGTTCGACTTCGCGGGCGGCAAGATCACGATCGATCGGGTCCGTGTCGCGAAATCGGTCCAGTCGATGTTCGGCGGTGGTGTCGGCAACGAGCCGCCGGCAACGTACGAGCCGGACCGGGGTGTCTGGCTCCTCGTAGAGCTGACCTTCAGCGGCACTTCTCCCGACAAGGAGGCGAGCGTCTATCCCGGCAGTGTGCGACTCGTCGACGAAGACGCCGAGGTCTATACGAACAAGTCACTCGGCTCCCCGGCGGAAGACCTGTACTATGAGACAAGCTCCACGGCATTCGGCAATCTGAAACCTTCCGACCGTGCCGCCCAAAAGTCCCTCCTGATATTCGACGTGCCCGAGAATGCACGCGGCCTT
>DYIV01000011.1:16556-34231 GCA_020723435.1 Slackia heliotrinireducens
GCTCGTATTCCTGAGAGAAGAAGAGGGAAAGATGAAGGCTGTCCGCGGCGCGAAACTGTCGCTGACGAATCAGTAGGTTACGACCAGCCATACGGGGTGCCATGATGCCGGATGATACAACCGAGGATGCCGTAGCTCGGATCGCGTCGAGTCTGGCCAAGCACGAGGCCGGGGCTCCGATTCATCTTGGGCCGGCGGACCTTCGACGGTTGCACGAGGCCGTCACCAAGGATGACCCGGCGCTCCGGCTCCTCGTCATCCTTCTGGGTGGCCGTGCGGTGGTCGCCTACCCGGATCTCTCGGGGCAGCACTTCGTCGTCGGTAAGCTCCTGGGCCGAGTCGGGCCGTCGGACTTCGACTTCGCGGCCAACGCGGAGATTGTCGGCAGGGCCGGACCGCCTCTGCCCGCCGCGCTCTTCGTCCTGAACGTCCTCGCACGCAATGCGTGGTGGTCCGTGACGGGGTGGCTGGCAGCGTGGTGGCTGATCATGCTCCTCGGCGACTACGCGTTCGCGGCGCGCCTCGCTGAACTCTGTCTCACCGGAAGCGTCGCAGCTTTCGTTCTCTTTGCTCTCCCTGTCCGGTCGCAACTCGATCCGGACCTGCGGGATCGCCTCGTAGCCTCCGGCGCCTGGCATGCCCTCGCCGGCAGCGATCGGGGCGAGGCGGGGCTGCTGGTCGGCGCGGCAGCCGTCTCCCTTGGCGCGGTGCTCTTCTCCCACTCGACGATGATGAACCTCCAGTCGCGCGGCTATTTCACGTCGGTCGCGTCGGGGTCCGTGCGCGCTGCGCTGGTCGCAGGCATGACGGCTGCGTCGATCGCCCTGCTGGCCCTGGCCATCGCCGGGCTGTGGCGCCACCGGGCGCTGCGGGAACGGCTTCTGGTCGAGCAACAAGCCGCCGATTCGATCGTGGCATCGCGCCGGCCGCCCGTCTAGATCGGCCGCTGGGCACGGTCTTCCACTCTCGTATTGACTCGTGCGCCGAGTGGGAATACCTGGTATACAAACAGGCAGTCTCATCGGTTGGCAGGTAAGGAGCGTGCTGTGAGAAGAGTCTATCTTGATCATGCGGCGACGACGCCGGCACTGCCTGAGGTAGTCGACGCGATGCAGCCCTATCTGACCGACAGGTTCGGCAACCCCAGCAGCCTGCACGACGAGGGGCAGGAAGCGGCCGACGGCGTGACCGAGGCGCGCGCACGAGCGGCGAAGCTGATAGGCTGCCTGCCCGAAGAGATCATCTTCACATCCTGCGGCACCGAGGCGAACAACCTCGCCGTCAAAGGCCTGGCGTGGGCACGCCAGAAGAAAGGCAAGCACATCATCACCAGCGAGATCGAGCACTTCTCCGTGCTGCATGCCGCACGGACGCTGGAGAAGATGGGGTTCGATGTCACCCAAGTGCCCGTCGACGGCAACGGTCTCGTCGATCCAGGCGAGGTCGAAAGGGCGCTCCAGGACGACACTGTCCTCGTCTCGGTCGTGCACGCCAACGGCGAGGTGGGGACGATTGAGCCGATCGCCGACATCTCAAAGATCGTGCGCGAGCGGGGAATCGTGTTCCACACCGATGCGGTCGCCTCGACCGGAACGATACCCGTCAACGTCGATGAGCTTGGCGTGGACGCGCTGTCACTTGCCGGCAGCATGTTCTACGGCCCCAAGGGCTCCGGCGCTCTCTACGTCCGTCACGGAACGCGCCTCACTCCGCTGCTGGACGGTGGCATCCAGGGGGACGGCCGCCGGGGAGGTACCGAGAACGTCCCCGCGATCGCCGGTTTGGGTATGGCGGCTGAGATAGCGGGACAGAGACTGCAGGAACGGCACGATCATCTGAGCGCGCTCCAGCAGAAGCTCGAGGCCGGGCTGACTGCCGCCATTGAACACATTCAGATCAACGCCGCCGGCGCGCCGAGGCTCCCCAGCCGCACGAGCGTGTCGATCCGGTTTGTCGAAGGCGAGTCGATGCTGATGTTTCTGAACATGGAGGGAATCGCCGGCGCCAGCGGGTCGTCATGCACGTCGCGGGCGCTGAAAGCGTCGCACGTTCTCATCGGCATGGGCTGCGGCCACGAGCTGGCGCAGGGAACACTGCTCTTCAGCACCGGCGAAGGCAACACGACCGAGGACATCGACTACGTGCTGGAGAAACTGCCGCCGATAGTCGCGCGGCTGCGGGAGATGTCTCCGCTCTACACCAAGTTCAGAAAGGAGAGTGGATAGCCATGCCGATGTACAGCGAGAAAGTAATGGACCACTTCATGCACCCGCGCAACGTCGGAACGATCGAGAACGCCGACGGAGTCGGTGAGGTCGGCAATCCCGTCTGCGGCGACATGATGACGTTCTACATCAAGGTCAACGACGGTCGGCTCGACGACGTGAAGTTCCAGACGTTCGGCTGCGGGGCGGCCATCGCCGTCTCCTCGATGGTGAGCGAGATGGCAATGGGCAAGACGCTCGACGAGGCGACGGCGATCACCAATCGCGCCGTGGCCGAGGAGCTTGAGGGACTGCCGACGAACAAGCTGCACTGCTCGAACCTGGGAGCCGACGCGCTCCACAAGGCGATAGAGAACTACCGGGCCAAGCACGCTGCTCAGACCGCGGGAGGTGCACGCAATGACTAGCGCTCACGATCCGAATGTGCCGGCGGGAGCCTGCTCCTGCCCATACTGCGAGGCCTCGTCGGAGGAACCCTTTCCGTTCTGCTCCGTCTGCGGCAAGGAGGTGGCGCGTTGCCCGGAGTGCCGATGCGTCGTCAAGACGGAGGACGATACTTGCCCTCGCTGCGGGGCGGTGCTCCCGAGGGAGGACGCTGAAGGATAGCGGGTGACGTGCGATGGACGACAGACCCGAGAAGAAGAAGATGACGATCATCGTCTTCTCCGGAGAGCTGGACAAGGCGCTGGCCAGCTTCATCCTCGCGACAACGGCCGGTTCGATGGGGATGGAGGTCACAATGTTCTTCACGTTTTGGGGTCTCAACGTCCTCAAGAAGAACGAAGGCCCCATCAAGAGTCCCGGTATCATGCGCAAGATGCTCAATCGAATGAACCGCGGGGGAACGAAGCGTCTGCATCTGTCGAAGTTCCACATGATGGGCGCCGGGACGGCGATGATCAAGAAGCTGATGGCCGACTCGAACATACCGCAGCTCGAGGAGCTCATGAGAATGGCGAAGGACCTTGGCGTCAAGTTCATCGTCTGCACTACCAGTTGTGGCATGATGGGTCTGGACGTGCAGAACCCCGAGGCCTTCCGAACCGAACTGATCGACGGTTATGCGGGGGCGGCGACGTATCTGGGCGCCGCGACCGACGCGGAAGTCAATCTCTTCATCTAGGAGCGTGACGAACACGGTGGACGCCGACAAGACGCTCGACTGTCTGGGGTTGTATTGCCCGATGCCCATTGTGAAGACTTCGCTCGCCGTTGACGAGCTGGACGAAGGGCAGGTGCTCGAGGTGCTCGCCGACGACGTTGGGATAAAAGACGACATGCCGGCGTGGTGCAAGACCACGGGCAATGAGTTCCTCGGAATCGAGGAGAAGGACGGCGAGTATAGGGTCTACGTCCGGAAGCGCTCCGGCTAGAATGGAGCGGTTGGTTACGTGGCGTCCGGAGGTATGAGTTTCGCGCCCGCCATGCTGAAGCGGCGCCGCAGTGCTGTATCCGCACGCAATCCCCTGTATAATACTCCTGCCTATCACGGAGGCCCGGGCGTCGGCGCCCCGTCGCCTGTGGCTGCCGAAGGGAGACTCGTTTGACCAAGACCCGCACATTGATCGTCGCCGTGCTGCTCATGGCGCTTGCTGCGTTACTCGTGTCCGCCGGATGCCGCCGGGGGCAGTCCTCAGATTCGACGCGACCATCGGTCCGACCCATCACTTCGGCGGATGTTCCGACGAAGCCGGGCACGATGAGAGAGTACGTCTCGAACGATCCACCGGTGAATCCCTTCGTGCCCGTCGAGTTCGACTTTGAGGGGCCATGGGACTTCTCGGAGGGCCCGATCGACTCGCTCGTCGTCGTCACCATGATCGATCCGAAGAAGGGGCCGGAATCGGCTCGATTCCCCAAGGCCACGATTGCGTCGATCATTGCTCTCAAAGGGCAGGAGCAGACGGCGACCGTCAGCTACTTCGGAAAGAGCGACTCCGAGTATCTGAGCTACGGCCAGGCCGGCCGAAAGGTGGGGTCTGGCGGACAGATAGCCTCCAACGTGTTCTCGCCCCCGGAGACCGTGCTGAAGTTCCCGCTCAAGCAGGGACTGACGTGGAGCGATCGCATCACTCTGCAGTCAACGCCTCCCATGCGCATGGATGTCGTGCGCAAGGTCGTGGGCCAAGGCACGGTGACCGTCCCGGCCGGGAAGTTCGAGAACTGCATGATGGTGCAGATCAAGAAGACCCTCACTAAGAGCAGCGGTTCTTCGACAAGTTCGTACGCCTACGAATGGTATGCTCCGAAGGTCGGCATCGTCGCCTGGATCGCCGGGCGGCGGGACGAGCCGGATCCCTTGTTCAAAGAGGCTACCTTCTTCGAGCGTCTGAGGAACTACACGAAATAGGATGGAGTGAGACTCATTGGCAGCCAAGAAGTGCTGGGAAATCCGCCCCTGCGATGATGGAATGCAGAGTCACTGCGCTCACGCAGACGTGCGCGAGCGCTGTCCGGCGAAGTGCAACTTCGCGCGCTGTTGGAGCAAGAGACACGAACTCGCGGACGACCCCTTTGCGATTCTGACGGAGGTTGAGATCACCGAGGATTGGCCGGTCAAAGAGGAATGTCTCTCCTGCGACTTCTTCCAGAAGTCGAACAAGAAGTAGTGACCGTGCCTGCCAGCAGTGGGCCGGCGGATGCGGGCACGCCGCCGGACGAAGTCCGCCTCAAGGCGAAACGCTACCAGACGCTGCGATTGCGACTTCTTCTCGTCCGCATGGTCCTAAGCCTGCTCTTTCCACTTCTGCTGCTGGCCGGTCCCTCGCAGGCGCTCGCGGCCTTTCTCTACGCTCTAACTCAGAGCCGCTTACTCGCGGTTGCCGTCTTCTTTACGCTTTTCACTCTGGCGTACACCCTCTCGCTTCTGCCTCTCAACTTCTACCAGGGACACGTCGTCGAGAAGCGCTTCGGGCTCTCTACCGAGACGACAGCCTCGTTCTTCCTCGACTCAATGAAGGGTACGGCGGTCTCGCTCGTCATCGGGTTGCCGATCGTGCTTGCGGTCTACTGGTCGTTGAGCGCGATACCGGAGTGGTGGTGGCTGGCCACCGGCGTTGTCGTGGCGGGATTCGGCGTTGTCCTCGCGAAGATAGCGCCCGTCGCCATCTACCCGCTCTTCTTCAAGTTCGAACCCTTGGAGGATGGGGAGCTGTCCGGTCGAATGGCGGCCCTCGCCGAGCGAAGTGGGACGTCGTTCTCTGGGGTCTATCGCATGGAGCTGAGCGCCAAGAGCACGGAGGCCGAGGCGCTTCTGGCCGGGACCGGGAGGACCAGACGCATCGTGCTCTCCGATACGCTGCTGTCGGCCTACGATGCCGATGAGATCGAGGTCATACTAGCTCACGAGCTTGGGCACCACGCGATGCGCCACATGGTGGCGATGATCGCGGCCCAGTCCGCGGCTGTGCTGGCCGGTCTCTATCTGCTATCGATAGTCCTGCGTCTGGGCGTGGGCCCGTTGGGGCTGCGCGGTATCGACGATGTCGCTGGACTGCCTCTGCTGGTTGCCGCCGCGAGCTTCATGCAGATGGTCGTGGCGCCGATCGGCAACTGGTGGTCACGCAGGCTGGAGGCCCAAGCGGACGAATACGCTCTGAAGCTCACGTCGAAGCCGGCTGCCTTCGCCCGGGCTATGCGGAGGCTGGCCGATCAGAACCTGCTCGACCTGGAGCCGAGCCGTCTCGTTGAGATCGCTCTCTACGCTCACCCCCCGGTCGGGCGTCGCATCGCGGCCGCGGGCCGGTTCGCCCGGGCGCATGGGCTCGAAGAGGCCGAACCGGCGGAGATCTAGTCGTGGCGCGCGGGGAAGAACGGGTCGTCGAGGAGCTCCTGAAGTTCGCGCGCGAGCTCGAAGCGCGGCGTGTCTCGCAAGAGACCGCCGGTTTCACCGACGTGCGTGAGGCCAACGAGCTGATCGAGAACGACGCGAACGCCTTCCTTCTCGGCGCGGTCTTCACGCAGGGCATTCCGGCCGAGCGCGCCTGGGCCGGTCCCTATCTGCTCAGACTCCGCCTCGGCCACCTGGACGTTGCTCGGATCGGGGCGATGGACGCCGAAGCATTCGCCGCGCTCTTCGCGCGGCCTCCGGCGCTGCACCGATTCAAGCGACACATGGCTCGCTATGTCCAGTCGGCCGCCCGGCGACTGGGAACCCACTACGAGGGGGACGCGCGCCGGATTTGGGCGGACAAACCGACCGCGCGCGAGCTGCAGGATCGACTGACCGCCTTTGAAGGCGTCGGACAGAAGAAGGCGGCGATGATGACGGAGATCCTCGGCCGGCACTTCGGTGTCGAGCTGCGTGAGCCCTCCGGCTCCGACGTCGCTGGCGACGTGCACGTATGCCGCGTCATGTACCGGACGGGATTATCGCCAACTACGAACCCGGGCGACGTCATCGAGGCGGCGCGTCGAGCGTATCCTCCTCGTCCCGGCCTGCTCGACTTGGCGTGCTGGCTGATAGGGCGGCGGTGGTGCCATGCCTCGCGACCGGATCACGGCGCATGCCGCCTTCGTTCGGTCTGTCTCCGCGTCGGCGCCGAGTAGCCCGCGGCCGGCCGCCCGGGCTTGCTTCGCCCCTCCGAATACGATTTTCTTCTCGGCCGGGCAGGGGATTCGCGGCTCGCCTGGAATTCATCACTACAGTTCTCGGATAGTCAGGTGCTCATCGTGTACACGCCCTTACACACCCCGCCGGTACTGCCGCTTCTTCGTGCTTGTCCCACGAAGGATCGGCAACGTCGGACTACTTGTGACGATGCGATGACACCCGAGTGAAGCCGCCGGAAGAGGCGGCAGTCAAAGGAGTGAGTTCACATGGAGTATCTGATTGACGGAAGGAATCCAACCTCCACGGGCGCCACTGGGTGCGACGCGCGACAGTGGGGTCTGATCGCCATCCTCGTGTTCGCGGTTGTTGCCTCGGTAGTCTTACTGGCGGGCGTGCCCGCGGCGCGCGCGGCGGACGAGACGATGCCCATCTCCAAGGTGACTCCCGGCATGGTGGGCTACGCCAAGACCGTGACGACGGGCACCGTCGTCACGACGTTCACAGTCGAAGTTCTGAGTGTGCTCGAAGGTGAAGGCATGACGTCGGGCGATCTCATCCTCTTTCGGGCCAGCGGGCCGGTGATCGGGCAGACGGGAGGCGTCGTGCCGGGGATGAGCGGCAGCCCGATCTATCTTACCGATCCCGATGACGGACATGAGAAGGTCGCCGGCGCGATATCGTACGGCTACGATTGGGCCGAGCCGACGCTGGCCCTGGCGACGCCGATCGACGAGATGCTTGGGCTTCTCCAGCTCTCCGGCATGACTACCGTCCTGCCCAAGGTCTACGCGCCCGCCGACGGCAGACCGGTCAATCTCGGCGGCGGCCGTATTCTCAAGTCGATCTCAGTCAACGGCTCTTCGGGAGACACGGTCACCTGTCGTCCGCTCGGCACTGTGCTCTCGGTTGCCGGCATCAACGCGAACTCGCGCCTGTACAAGAAGTTGGAGAAGGTGATGAGCCGCAAGGGGTTCCTGATGACATCGGTGGGCGGCGGTGGGGTTGCGCGCGCCGACGTATCGACAGCGACCTTGGAGCCGGGCGCGTCCCTAGCGGCCGCGCTGATGACCGGCGATACGACGATGGCCGGCATCGGGACGGTGACGTACCCGGACGGCAGCCGTATCGTGGGCTGGGGACATCCCATGTTGTGGACTGGTCCTGCTCAGCTCTATATGATGACCGGCTACGTGCACACGGTCTTCCCTGCCGAGAACGGCGGCATCGGCTTCAAGCTGGCGTCCGCCGGAGACACGACCGGCACGGTGCTCCAGGATCGCGCCAAAGCGATCGGCGGCAGGACAGGCCAGTTCCCGCAGGAGACTTCGATGACCGTTTCGGCCGCGAACTCCGATGATCCTACCTCCACGGTCAAGCACTACCAGATCGCCAAGGGAGCCATGGACGACTGGTTCTACGCCTGGTACTGCTCGACGACCGGACTCATCAACACCAACGACTCGGTCTTCGACGGGATTCGTGGCGGCACGGCCGACACGACCTGGACGATCAGCGGCAGGGACTGCGAAGGCACGCCGTTCGAGCTGACCTTCGACAACAAGATCTCCGACCCGTACGATATCTCGATGAGCGCGCTCAACGACGTCTCTCAGGCGATCGATTCGATCTTGATGAACGGCTACGAGCCTGTGACCATCGACAACATCTCCTACGCCGCCACTATGACGGCCACGCGCCAGGAGGCTCGGATAACCAACGTTTCGTTCCTCGGCAGGCAGCCTGTGCGGGGAAGGACGGCGACTGTCCGCGTCAGCTTCGTCCCCTGGGGTGGAAGAACCGATCAGAGTGTGGACGCGACGCTGGCGGTTCCCAAGAACTTCTACGTGCCCTACTCCGACATCTCCGTCTCTTCCTCAGAGTATGACTACTACGATGACATGTGGTGGGACTACTACGAGGATTGGCCGATGGACTACGGTTCGGAAGACGACTCCGATTGGACCATCCAGCAGTACGCGGAGGACTACGAGGGCCAGATGCGCAACAACGAGATCGACATCACCTACTCCGACGTGATGGGCCGCTCGGTGAGCAAGACGGTGCAGACTAGCCTGGTGCAGTCGGGTGGCGTCGACAAGATGCTCTCCTCAATCACCATGCGCCGCGCGCCGGCGACGGTCGTGTACGGAAGCAGGGTCAGGTTTGTCGGCGTCGTTGGACCCTGGGTGAGAAGGCCGAAGGTCAAACTGATAGAGCAGACGTACGGCTCGGCTGAAGCCACGGTGTCCGCCGAAACGACGGGCTCCCTCTACGGCGCGTATTCGATCCTATATCGGCCCGCCAGCACCGGCGTCTTCCGCACGTACTTCCCGGGCACCGGCAGCTGGCTCGACGCGAGCAGTACCGCGGCCAAGGTCAGCGTGAAGGTGAAGACGACGCTGGTCACGTCTCGAAGCAGCCTGAGACGCGGTTCCGCGGTCAGGCTATTCGGCGCCGTCCGCCCGACCCACGCCGGCGGAGTGACCATACAGTGGCTCTACGGCCGGCGGTGGGTGACGTTGCGCAACGTCGCGCTCGACGGCAGCAGTAACTACTCGACGAACTGGGTCCCGGGGCGCCCGGGGCTCTACAGACTGCGCACGCGCAGGCTGGGAGATGGGTCGCACTTGGGCAACGTGAGTCAGACACGGCTTGTGAGGGTGCTGTAGGTTCGCAGGCAACAATCTAGTCACGGGAGGAAAGCAATGGAGTGCTTGATAGGTTCGACAGGGTCCGGCGCGCCGCGCGCGGAGGGACCGCCGCGGTCCCGAGCGGCGATCGTCACCGCGGTGATCGTCCTGCTGCTCGCAGGGATGGTCCTGGCGCTGGCGAGCATCCCGGCGGCGCGGGCGGCAGACGCCACATTGCCCATCGACAAGGTTCAGCCGGGCATGGTCGGCTACGCCAAGACGGTGGCGACCGGCACGGTCGTGACGACCTTCACGGTCGAGGTCATCGGCGTGCTCACCAATGATCCGAGTTTCCCGCAGGGCAACTTCATCGCCTTTCGGGCCAGCGGCCCCCTCATCGACCAGACCGGCGGCATCGCGGCGGGGATGAGCGGCAGCCCGATCTATCTGCAAGATCCGGATGACAGCCAGTACAAGATCGCCGGCGCCATATCCTACGGAGACGTCTTCGTCGACCCGAAGATCGCCTTCGCGACGTCAATCGACGACATGCTCGGTCTTCTGTCGGCACCGGGCATGGCCACTCTGGCGATAAAGAAGCCGCTGTCTTTGAAGCCGCTTGGAGGCCTGGCCTCCGTCTCCGGCCTCAGCCCCTCGTCGCGCGGTTATGCGAGGGTCAAGACGCGACTTGAGGCCAACGGATTTCGCGTCACGCCGGCCGTGGTCTCCGGGCGTGCGGGGCCCGACGTCAGCACGGCAACCATCGAGCCGGGGGCGTCCCTCGGTGTCGGGCTGGTAAGCGGCGACGCCACAATCGCAGGAATCGGCACCGTGACATATGTGGACGGCGCCAAGGTGCTGGGCTTCGGCCATCCCATGCTCTGGCTTGGGGGGACCAACTTCCCGATGATGACCGGCTACGTGCACACGATTTGGCCCAGCGGCTCCGGTTTCGGCTACAAGATCGCGGCGGCCGGCGACACGACCGGCACGATCGTTCAGGATCGCTCCACGGGCGTCGCCGGCAATCTCGGCCAGACGCCGATCGAGTCGCCGCTGAGCGTGGACGTTGTCAATGCTACTGAGGGCACGTCCACATCGAGGTCGTATCGGATCTCGAAAGGTGCCTTGAACGTGCCCGAACTGGGCGCGGACCTGGCGTGGAGCATGGTGGCCGCCACGAGCGACGTCGCCTTCGAGGACGTGGCCGGCACGGCCGAGACGAGCTTCACCATCGCCGGTACGACGGCGACCGGGAAGAACTTCTCACTTGAGTGGGGCAACAGGACATACAACAAAGGATACATCGGGGGCGTGGCGGCTGAGGACTTCGCCCTGAGTCTGTGGACGCTTCTGGACAACGACTACGAAGATGTCACGATAACGGCCATGTCGTACGGGGCGACGATCACGGCCCAGCGGCAGACCGCGCGCATTGTCGACGCGTCGCTTCTGGGCAATCGGATTGTCGCCGGCTCGACGATGACGGCACGCATCTCATACGTGCTCTATAACAGCGACGCCACGCAGACCGTGGACACAACGATAGCCATTCCGGCGGGATTTCCCTCCAGCGCGATGCTCAGAGTCAGTTCGGCCCGCGATGGCGCCGGAGAGATGTCGATGTCACAGGCCGCCCGGGGCCTTGTCGACGTCGTCGAGGGCATCGAGGGCCGGCAGCGCAACGACGAGATCAGCGTGGCGCTCATCCCCATGACCGCCGACATCTACGACGGCCCGTACGGGCTGGCCGCTCGGGCGACCGTTGCGCCGGTCACCAAGACCGTGAGTACGCAGCTGGTCATGTCCGGTTCCGTCGTCAAGAACACGGCATCGATCACGATGGCCGCGCCGTCCGCGGTCACATACGGCGGTGCGGCCAGGTTCACCGGCCGGGTCACCGACTTGTCCGATCCGTATCATTTCGATTCGCTCGATGAGCGGCCCCTGGTCGAGCTGTGGATGAAACCCTACGGCTCCACCGTCGGCACGATTGTGGCGACGACGCTGGGCAACCAGACGAGCGGCGGCTACGCAATCTCCTACGTGCCGACCGTGACGGGCACATTCTGGACGCGCTTCGCGGGCAGCGACTCGCTTCTTGACGCGAAGAGCACGTCGAAGGTCGTCAGCGTCAGAGCGTACGTCTCGATCAAGTCCTCGGCGTACCTCGCCAGGCTCGGCAGAACGATCACCCTGAGTGGCGGTGTGAGGCCGGTGTTTCCCGGCCGCAGCGTGGAGATACAACTGCTGTCGGGTCGTCGCTGGTATCGCCTCGCGCTTAGGCCGCTGGGCGCGACGGGCGACTACTCCTACGCGTGGAGGCCGAGGCAACGCGGGGTCTTCAGGCTGAGGACCAGGTTCTTCAGCTACCAGGGGTACGCCTTGAACTACAGTCGCACCATCGCGGTTGTGGTGTACTAGCGCGATCGAGTGTCCTAGCGGATCAGCCTGGACGGAGCGAAGACAGCATAGATGATGAGCAGGGGCCGCGCCGCGGGCGCGGCCCCAATCGGTGCGCCGAGCGGCCATGGCCGCATCGGAAGCGCGTGGAGTGAGGCGACTCGGGCACTGGAAACACATCGTCCCTCGCGCTACCCTAGGCGGAAGTGTCCAGGGGTCGCTCCTACGAAGGAGGCGTAGTTTGGTTTCCGAGCATGAGATCTTCGACCGGGCCAAGGACGCGGCGGATCATGTCATCTCCAAATGCCGCGCCGTGCCCGAAGTGGCGCTTATCCTCGGGTCCGGGCTCGGCGGCCTCGCTGACGGAATCGAAGATGGCTGCCTGATCCCCTACGGAGACATCCCCAACTTCCCCTCGGTAACGGCGATCGGACACGCGGGGGAGATGGTTGCCGGCAGGCTCGACGAGAAAGCCATCGTGGCGATGAAGGGGCGATTCCACTACTACGAAGGCTACACGTTGCGCAGCGTGACCTTCCCGATCCGCGTCTTCCAGTTGATGGGAATCAAGACGCTGATCTTGACGAATGCTGCCGGGGCGATCAATCAGGACTTCGAGCAGGGTGACCTCATGGCCATTGTTGACCACATAAACCTTATCGGGGACAATCCGCTCATTGGCCCGAACGAGGAAGAGCTGGGGCCACGGTTTCCCGACATGACAGAGGCCTACTCGCGACGGCTCATTGCTCTTGCGGATGATGTCGCGGGGGAGCAATCTGCGACGCTTCGCCACGGCACGTACGTCGCTGTGGCCGGTCCGAGCTTCGAGACGCCGGCCGAGATCGAGTTCATGCGCCGCTCGGGCGCCGACGCCGTCGGCATGTCGACCGCGCCGGAAGTAATCGTCGCTCGGCACGCCGGCATCGAGGTGCTCGGCATCAGCTGCATCACGAACGTCATCGGCGCCTCGCCGGTAGTAACCGCCGACGAGGTGCTCGAAGTCGCCGGCCGGTCGGCGACTGAGTTGGAGGGATTAGTGAAGGGTGTCATCGGGCGGCTCTCGTAGCCCAGGAGGAGTTGGACAGTGAAGCATCATGTGAAGGATGGCGCGCTGGCGCCGCAGGGCAAGTTGCGAATCGAGTGGGCGGAACGTCAGATGCCCGTGCTCACTCTGATCAAAGAGCGATTCACGGCCGAGCGGCCGCTGGAGGGCAAGAACATCGGAGCGTGTCTGCATGTCACAACGGAGACGGCCAACCTGATGCGTACCCTCAAGGCCGGCGGCGCCAATGTCGCGCTGTGCGCCTCGAACCCGCTCAGCACGCAAGACGACGTCGCCGCCTCGCTCGTGGCCGACTACGGCATCCCTACCTTCGCCATCAAAGGCGAAGACAACGACACGTACTATAGCCATATCGATTCCGTCCTCGACACCCATCCGACCGTTACGATGGATGATGGCGCCGACCTCATCTCCACGCTGCACTCCAAGCGAACGGACCAGGCCTCGGAGGTCTTGGGGGGCACGGAGGAGACTACGACCGGCGTTATTCGGTTGCGCTCCATGGCCGAGCAGGGTGTTCTGCTCTTCCCGGTCGTCGCCGTCAACGACGCCAACACGAAACACCTCTTCGACAATCGCTACGGCACCGGTCAAAGCACCATCGACGGCATCCTGCGCGCGACCAACATCCTGCTGGCAGGGACGCGTTTTGTCGTCTCAGGATACGGTTGGTGCGGCCGCGGGGTCGCCGGGAAGGCGCGCGGCATGGGGGCGAACGTGATCGTCATCGAAGTTGACCCACTGCGTGCCCTGGAGGCCGTCATGGACGGCTACGAGGTGATGACCGCCGTCGAGGCGGCCCACGTCGCCGATGTCTGGGTCACCGTGACCGGCGACCTTCACGCCATCGGTGCGGAGGTCTTCCAGTACATGAAGGACGGCGTCATCCTTGCCAACTCGGGCCACTTCGACGTGGAGATCGACATCCCGGCGCTGGAAAAGACGGCGGCCGAGCGCAAGGAAGTCCGCGAGTTCGTCGAGGAGTTCACTCTCGAGGACGGCAGGCGCATCCACGTCCTGGCGGCCGGGCGCCTCGTCAATCTGAGCGCGGCCGAGGGTCATCCCGCGAGTGTGATGGACATGAGCTTCGCCAACCAGGCGCTCGCGGCGGAGCACATCTTCAAGCAGGACACGAAGATGAAGAAGCAGGTCTATCCGGTGCCGCCGGACATCGACAAAGAGATCGCTCGGCTCAAGCTCGCGTCGATGGACATCACGATCGACTCGCTCTCGGATGAGCAGCGGAAGTACCTGTCTTCGTGGGAGATGGGGACGTAGCGGACGGTCTCACCAGGCGGAGAACAGATCATGGCGCAGAAGGACGCGAAGAAAGCACAGAAGCCGAAGCGAGCCACGACGAAAGCCGCTGCTTCAAAAGAGACGGCGGCGGGGAAGAAGCTCGCGTCGAAGAAGACGGTGGCCA
Organism: Slackia heliotrinireducens; assembly: GCA_020723435.1. Lineage (GTDB taxonomy): Bacteria > Actinomycetota > Aquicultoria > DYIV01 > DYIV01 > DYIV01. The sequence continues at coordinate 30,856 of DYIV01000011.1, forward strand.
AGAAGCCCGCGGCCAAGAAGACCCCGGCCAAGAAGCCCGCGGCGAAGAAGTCCGCACCGAAGAAGCCGCGCAAGGGCCCACAGATCCCTCAGACGATCGAGTGGGTTGAGGGCAAAGCGCGGATCATCGACCAGTCCAGACTCCCGCTCGTGGGGGAAATCGTCGAAATCACAACGCCCGACGAGATGATCTATGCCATCCAGACGATGAAGATCCGCGGCGCGCCCGCTCTCGGCGTGGCCGGAGCCGTCGGCGTGGCACTGATCGCCGATTCCATCGACACGCTCAACGAGACCGAGTACTACCGCAAACTCACCGAGGAAGTGCGCAGACTGATCGTCAGCCGCCCGACCGCCGCCAACCTCATCTGGGGCATCAATCGGATGATGGCCTTGGCCGCGCGGACCAGTAACCGCGGGATCGAGACTGTGCGCAAGACCCTACACAGAGAGATCCCCAAGATTATCGCTGAGGATCAGAAGCGCAACCGAAAGATGGCGGAGCTCGGCGCCAAGCTGGTCGAGGACGGCGACAGGATTCTCACTCACTGCAATGCTGGGTCACTCGCGACCGCGGGGTATGGCACAGCGCTCGGCGTGGTGTACGCGGCACACGAGGACGGCAAGGACATCAAGGTCTACGTGGACGAAACTCGACCGTGTCTGCAAGGCGCGCGGCTCTCGATCTGGGAGCTGATGACGATGGGCGTACCGTCCATTCTCATCGTTGACAGCGCGGCCGGTCTCCTCATGCGTGAAGGAGAGATCACCAAGGTCTTCGTCGGCGCGGACCGCATCGCCGCAAACGGCGATGTCGCCAACAAGATCGGCACCTACTCACTGTCAGTGCTGGCCAAGGAGAACGAGGTGCCCTTCTACGTCGTGGCGCCTACCTCGACAATCGATCCAACCACGCCCCACGGGCGCAAGATCCCGATAGAACTGCGCGATCCGGCGGAGCTGACGATGGTGGGCGAGACACAGGTGGCGCCCGACGGCGTCCAGGTCTACAATCCCGCCTTCGATGTGACGCCGGGCGAGAACGTCACCGCGATCGTCACCGAGAAAGGCGTCGTCAAGCCGCCCTACGAGAAGTCACTGGCGAAGCTCCTTCCCCGGGAGTAGGGCGCCATGGCCGCGGGCACTCTGATCGGCCTGGTTGCCTCGGTCCTCATCCTCATCCTGATCGGGCTCGCGCTCAGGCTGTCCGGCATCATGAAGCGCGAGGACGCCGACGTCCTCAACAACGTCATCGTCTACCTCGCGCTGCCGGCGCTCATCTTCACCGCGATTCGGACCTCGCAGCCGACGGTCAGGCTGCTCATCTTCCCTGCCTGCGCGTGGCTCATCATCCTGATCTGCATGGGGCTGGCGTACGGGGCGGGGCGTCTGCTGAAGCTGGAGCCCGCCACACTGGGGGCCTTCGTGATCACTGCGGGCTTGGGGAACACCGGCTATCTCGGCTATCCGCTGGCGCTTGCGATCTTCGGGCGCAGCCAGCTTGTCAAAGCTGTCTTCTACGATGTGTTCGGCACAGCCCTTGCACTGCTCACGGTGGGCATCCTGGTGGCGGAGCGGTTCGGGGCGGCCACCCGCGAATCTAAGAAGGTCGTGGAGATACTAACCTTCCCGCCGCTCATCGCGGTGACGCTCGGGTTTGCGTTGCGCCCGGTTGTGCTCCCATCATTCGTTTCTCAGGTCGTCGGATATCTTGCGCACGCTACGGTGCCCCTTATCATGCTGTCGATCGGCCTGTCGCTGAAGCCGGGTCACATCTTCGAGTACAAGGGGCCTATCGCCGCGGCCGGCATCATCAAGCTTCTCATCGCGCCGCTGCTGGCTCTGGGCATCGGGCGGGTCGCCGGGCTCGCCTCGCCCGACAGCTCGATACTCGTGTTGCAGGCTTCAATGCCCGCTATGACCCTGTCGTTTGTCGTCGGACAGCGCTACAAGCTGGACACCGGCTACATCCCAGCCGTCATCTTCACGACGACGCTCCTCTCGGCCGTGACGATTCCCGCCTGGCAACTGATCGCCGGATGACGCGCGACCCGCTTTCCGGGAATCTCGCTGGACGCAGCGAGCGGTCTGACCTAATCTGTGCATCAGCGAGGTTGGGTATCAGCCACGCGGATCACCCCCGCCGGCCCCTCAATCGCTCCACCCCCCAGTCGTCGTCCATGCTGTGACCGATTCGGTCGGGCGCGGACCCAGAGTGGGAGTCGAGCTCATGAAGGTGCTTTCGTCCGTCGTCAATCTGCTTTTCCCCACGCGCTGCGTCGTCTGCGGGCTGCTGCACGACAGTCCTCTCTGCCCGGCCTGCGCCGCGGACCTGCCGTACACGTCCGGACACCTCTGTGGGTGCTGCGGCACAACGCTTGCACATGAGACCGACTCGTGCGACTCGTGCGTCGCCATCATTGGCGACTGGACGTGCCGGTCTCTCATGGTGTTCGAGCACACCGGCCGAGACGTCATTCACGCGCTCAAGTACTCCAACGGGCGAAGGCTCGCCTCCGTACTGGCCGAGGCGGTAGCGCAACGGATCGATCGAACCTTTCTCGACGTCGACGTGCTGACCTACGTTCCACTGCATCCTGCGAGGCGCGCGGAACGCGGCTACAATCAATCGCTGCTTGTTGCCCGTGCGCTGGGAAAACTCATCGGAGTCCCGATCGCTCACGCGTTGCGCCAAGTGCGCCGCACGGCCGATCAGGCGCATCTCTCGGCTGAGGACCGACGAGCCAACGTGCTCGGGGCGTACGATTCCACGGGCGGGTCGGCGATCTGTCGCGGCAGGCGAGTCCTGCTCATCGACGACGTGCTGACGACGGGTGCAACCGCGCGAGAGTGCGCCGCTGTTCTCCTACGAGCCGGCGCCGCCGAGGTACGCGTCGTGACGCTCGCTCGCGCGCCGTTGGATTGACGCTCAGGCGCGGAGGCCCGCGCCGTGCTAGAATCGTCGCAGGTCCCCACCTAGGTCTGTGGTTGCGTCTCGTCAGAGACAAGTCCAGGCTAGTCGCGGGCAAAAGGACCCACGTAAGGCTTCCCGCGGGAAGCTGAGCATGGCGCGACTTAGGAGTCAGTCCTGCCGTCCTGTCAAAGGACGAGAAGAGTAGTAGTGAGATAGTATCAGGCAAACCTCTCAGCAGGCGAGTGTGGGGTCAAAGACCAGGTCAGCTGGGTGGGGATCTCTAGCTGGCTCCCCCGGGGGTCACCGCGACCGCCATCTTCCAGGATATGGATTGGGATCCGTCGCATGTGGCGTGACCGACGTCTCCGACGACAGGTAGCCGGAGAAGCGCGGGCCGTCGCGGCAAACGGCCGTTTGGCCGCCCGTCCTTGGCGCTCAAACGCGCAGCGCATTGGCCCCCTGT
>DYIV01000011.1:34241-38487 GCA_020723435.1 Slackia heliotrinireducens
GCGCTTTTTGAAAATTGACGCCCCATTTTCCTTGTGCTAGCGTTTGTGCCTGTACGATGGGCTGTGCTCGGGTTTCACAGGAGGTATGCAGTGCTTACAGGAACGGTCAAGTGGTTCAGCGCGGAAAAAGGCTACGGATTCATCGAGCAGGAAGACGGCGACGACGTATTTGTCCACTTCTCCGCAATCCAGGAAGAAGGCTACAAGTCCCTCGAGGAAGGGCAGAAGGTCAACTTTGAGATCGTCGAGGGCGACCGCGGACCGCAGGCCTCGAACGTTACCAAGGAAGCATAGCACGCTTGCTTTCATTCTCTCGTGAGACACCCCATGTTTGCGCATGGGGTTTTTCACTTCGGGCTATTGGGCACGTCTACTAGTAATGAGAAGCTCCCTGCAGGTCGAACAAGAACCTAGGCAGAGACGCAACCTGACTGAGCAGCCCGCCCTGAGGCACTCCGTCCCCAGCTGCATTCGAAAGGAGAGACCAACCCATGGACGTCGTCGTAAAGGGACGCCATATCGAGGTATCGCCGGACCTTCGCCAGTATGCGGAGGAGAAGATACGCAAGTTGTCACGCTACCTCAATCTCCCCAAGGCCGAGGTTGAATTGTCGGTCGAGCGGAACCCACGTATCTCGGCGAATCAGACGGCAGAGGTCACGATCCATACGCGAGGTCCCGTCATTCGCGGCAAGGAGTCCACGGTCGACATGCACGCGTCCATCGACCTCGTTGCCGAGAAGCTTGAAAAACAGATCAAGCGGTACAAGGGCAAGGCCTACAACAACCACAACAACAAGGCGCACGGCTTGTCGCCCGAGGCGCTCTCGATGCCCTCCGAGCCGGAGCTGGAGGAGGAATCTGAGCCGAGCATCGTCAAGACGAAGCAGTTTGCCGTCAAGCCAATGACGCCCGAAGAGGCCACCATGCAGATGGAGCTCCTGGGGCACGATTTCTTCGTCTTCACCAACTCCGAGACCGAGGAAATCAACGTGGTCTACCGGCGGGGCGACGACAACTACGGCTTGATCGAACCGACGGCAGGCTAGCGCCGTAGCCACTCTTCGTGTGTGTGCCACGCTGCGTGGCAAGATGCTACGTGCATAATAGCCGCTCTTCGGCTATAATCCTCTCTCGAAGCGCACGGTTGCCCCCGCCCAACCGCAAACCGGATGCGCTGCCGGGACGCAATAGGGGTCAAAGCCATGGAGTTCGAGCCGCAGCCGCTTGACTTCAATGAAGTAGAGAACACGCTCTGCCAAATCAGAGAAATCAAGGCAGCGCGCGTGGTTGCCTCTCGCGATCAAGTCATCGAAGAGCTGCACATCCTCGCTTCAACCGACAAAGGTCCCAAACAAATCGTCCGAGATATCGAGTCGGCACTGATGGCTCGCTACGGGCTGGCGATCGACCACAAGAAGATCAGCATCGCGCAGCTCGGACATGAGGAAGTTGCCGCTGAAAGTCTCCGGCCACGCATCATCTCGGTGCGGACCGGTTCCGCCGGGACTACCGAACACGTGGCCGTTGTGCTAGAAATGGGCGGCAGGGAACTTGTGGGAGAGGCCACGGGCCCCGCATCAAGGACCGGGAGTCTCAGACTGCTCGCACAGGCAACTCTCGATGCGGTGGCGCAACACGGAGAGGGCTGCAGCTTCGCGCTCGAAGATGTCGGCGTCACGCCCATGGGTAGGGAACGTGTGGCGCTTTCTTGCGTCGTGCTTGTTACGCCGCTCGGGGAGCACAGCTTCTCCGGTTCGGCGGTCGTGCGACAAAACGAGAAGGATTCGATTGTCCGAGCCACGCTTGATGCACTGAACAGGCGGCTCGGCTTCTTGACAAGTTCATAGCGGTTTCACGGGGACCAACGTCATCGCTTTGCCTATCACTCTGAGTCTCAAAGGTTGCATGCTATGCTAGCGGAGCGGCTTGATCTTTCCATTACTAGCGGCATGGAGAGAAGACTTCCCACAAAGGGGGCCTTTTCTCAATATGAAGGCACGACTGTACCTTCTGCTGACCACTCTCGCCAGCCTGCTGTTAGCAGGGGGCGCGTGGAAGCTTCGATAGGACCGTGACGCTGGTCCCCCTTTTGTGGTTTCGGAGGCATCACTTGCGCGCTGAGAGTCGAACACTGGGCTTGTTCGCCATGGTTCTCACGGTTTGTGCCGCCGGGGTGCTCTGGTTGACTCTCGTGTCAGATGGACCCATTCCTGTGTTGCCGGTGCTTGTTTTCGGAGCTGTCGCGTTCCTGTCCGAGTCTTTCAGCGTCGAACTCCCCGGCACTGCGGCGATGTCAGTTGGCTTTGTCTCGATCATAGCGGCTATTGTGCTTTGCGGCCCATCGGGAGCAGCTGTCGTGGCGGCATGCGGAGCCATAACGCCTGCCGACGTGAGAGCCGTCACCAGCAAGCTCGTTCTCCTCGTGAATCTCGATACGTACATTGTGGCCTCGGTAGCAGCCGGGTGGGTCTACGTGTGGACAGGCGGGCGGCCTCTCCTCGTAGTGACCACTGCTATGCGGATACCGGGACTTCTTGCGTCGGTCTTCGCCGCAAGCGCCGTTCTCTTCTCTGTCAACATCGCTGCCGTAGCGATTGGCGTCCTGTTGCGCCACGGGAACACAGCGCTCCGCGACTTCTTCAAGATCGCACTGCATTGGATCCCGAACTATGCCGCGCTGACAGTGCTGGGTTTCGTGCTTGCCTATGTCTACAGGTCGGCGTCTGTGGCCGGCGTGGCGCTCGCCGTGGTCCCGCTGGCAGTAGCACATCAGACCTTTCAGGTGTACATGAAGCTTCGGGAGGCATATCAATCCACGGTCCGCTCGCTCGTGGCTGCCATCGAGGCGAAGGACGCATACACACGAGGCCATTCCGAGCGCGTTGCGGACTATGCCGAGGCCACCGCGCGCCAGCTGGGGATGTCTGAAGACGCAGTCGACAAGCTAAAGGTGGCGGCCCTGCTTCATGACCTCGGCAAGCTCGGCATCCAACGCCGCATTCTCTCCAAGACCGGTCGGCTCACCGAGGACGAATTCGGTCTGATGCAGGAGCATCCCGAACTCGCCACGGCTATACTCCGCGACGTGAGCTTCCTTGAGGACATCATTCCTGCGATCTACCATCACCACGAACACTACGATGGGTCGGGCTACGTCAGGAACCTCAAGGGCGAACAGATTCCGCTCACGGCGCGCATACTGGCGGTTGCGGATGCCTATGATGCAATGATCTCAGCGCGCCCGTATCGAGACGCGCTGACACCCGAGATGGCAGCCGCAGAACTCGTGTCCTGTTCCGGCTCGCAGTTTGACCGGAAGGCGGTCGATGCTCTACTTGCGGCGACGGGTGTCCAGCCGCAGCTGGCTGAGGAAATCGGTATCGCGGAAGGGCAGTTGAGGTTCGTTGACGAGACGACTTGATAGAAAGGGCCTCTACCAGACGGCTGTGATCGTCGTGGGGTGGGGTCTTATGACGTACTGGCTGACGAGACTGCCGACCGATCTCGCCCTGACCGCGCTGCTATTCGCTGTGTTTGCCGGCTTCGTTGAGTACATCGACATCGCTCTTCCCGAGGGGAGCGTCACGTCCGCGGTTTCCGCGCTGGGCATTGCCGCCATACTCATGTTTCCGCTTCCTCTTGCAGTAGTTTCGATGGTCACAGGAGTGTGCGCCGCACGATTCCTCAAGGAGCGGCGGGTGAATGTCGCCGATGCCCTGTACTTCGCGGGCGAGGCAAGCCTGGTGGTGTCGGCGGCGGGTCTCTCCATGGGGGGAGAGGTCTTCGTCAGGCTGGGGCAGGCGGTTCCGCCGCTCCTGTCGCTGGATACCGTGCGAGTAGTTGGGGTCTGCGCTGTCTACTTCCTGGTGGAGGTAGGACTAAGGCAGACGGATTTCAGCCTGGAGCAGAGGGCGCCTTTCTGGCCACTGTTTCTTGGCGCTGCCAGGTTCCTAGGTCCCATCTACGCGGCACTTGCGTCCATCGGCGTTCTCATGGCGCTGATGTATCCATCGATGGGCATTTGGAGCGCCGCGCTGTTCATTGTACTTCTTCTCGTCACGCGACAGTCATTCAGCCTCTACCTCGACATCCGCAAGACCTATCGCGGGACGATTGCCGCTCTGGCAACTGCCGTCGAGGCGGAGTCGCCGCAAAGCCGTGGTCATGGAGAGCGGGTGGCGACGCTGTCGGTGAAGATGGCACGAGAACTCGGGATCTACGGGCAGCAGCTCGAATGGGTCGG
>DYIV01000012.1:0-31857 GCA_020723435.1 Slackia heliotrinireducens
CGGAGAGCGAATCGGCTTCCGCCCGACTCAGCATGCCGCGATTGACCGCCGCACGACGAATTCGATCCGGGTCGATGCCCCCGCCGTCGTCGGTGACGGTGACCACGATATGATCTCCCTCCTGGGAGGCGGCCAGCCGGATCGTTCCCTCCGCCGGCTTGCCGGCCGCGCGCCGCTCCTACGGCGACTCGATACCGTGATCGACGCTGTTGCGCACGATATGGACGAGTGGATCGCTGATCTCCTCGAGGACCTTCTTGTCAAGCTCGGTGTCGGCCCCGATGATCTCGAGCTTGATGTCCTTATTGAAGTCCCGTGCCATGTCCCGCACGGCGCGTGGAAAGGCATTGAAGACGGTGCCGACCGGGAGCATCCTCAGCTGCATCCCCTCTTCTTGCAGCTCTCGAACGACCGTCCCGCCTCGGGTCGTGTCTTCCAGATACATCGAGACAACGTCCTTGGTCTTGAGACGCATCTCTCCCGTCACCTCGTCCAGAGCCGCGATGCGACTCCGCAACTCATCTCCTTGCGGGCCCGCCGCGGCGGCGATCTCGGCCAGTCCCGGTCGAAGCTCGCTCCACTCCTCGGTGACGTGCGAGGCGAAGGAGAGCAGGTGTTTCAAACCGTCAAGGTGTTCCTCTGACTTGATCTGGGAGATGACGATCTCGCCCACGAGGTTCAGGAGTTTGTCGACCTGGGCTGTCTTCACGCGAATCGTCCCGGCGGATACGTCTTTCTTTCGTCCGGGAGGCTTCGATTTCTCTTCGGACTCGTCGCCTTGCCCGTTCCCAGGGTCCTCTTGATCGGGCTCCTTGGCCGGCCTCTCCGGTTCGACAGGCGCCTCGGCTACTCGCCCGCGCTTCGCCTTCTTCTTTCTCGCGGCCGGCCTCGCCTTCTCGGCCTTCGAATTCGTCTCCGCGGCGGCGGGATCTCTGGTCTCCTCCGTCCGGCCGCGCGTCGCCACCGCCTCCAAGCGAGAGCAGAGCTGCTCGACATCGTAGTCCGCCTTCTCGTCTCGCACCGCGGCGTCGGCGAGGAAGACGATGGCGTCCAGCGCTTCGAAGAAGATGTCTGAGACGTCGCCGCCGGCCTCGATACGCCCACCACGCATGGCCGCGAGAAGGTCCTCCAGCTTGTGCGCGACCTCGCTCACGTCGAGAACGCCGACCATCTTGGAGGCGCCCTTCAGGGTGTGCGCGACTCGAAACAGCTCGTCGAGAAGGTCGGCGTCGTTGGGATCTCCCTCCAGCTCGATGATCCCCTCATTCAGCCTGGCCAGATGCTCGTCGGCTTCCTCTCGGAACTTGGCGATGAACGCGGTGCGATCGAAATTGACCATTGCCGCTCTCTCTAGTCCCGGTCTTGTCGTGTGAAGATTCCGGTCATCAGTTCCCACGCCCCATGGAAACCCGCGGGCTACTCGCGCAGGCGGAAGGCGGAGCCGACCTGCGCCGCGTCCTTTGCGATCTGGGCGAGCTGCTCGGCGGCGGTGGCGACCTCGCGGCTACCGTTGGCCGTCTGGGTTGCCACCGAGGCAACCTCTTTCATCGCCGTCACGACCTGATCGGACGCCGTGCGCTGCTGCTGGGTCGCTATGGAAATCTCCTTCGCCGCCTCGGTCGTCCTCTCTATCATGTCGAGTACGCCGGCCAGCGACTCGCCGGTCATCTGCGCCAGCTCGACTCCCTCGTCGACCTTCTTGATCTCCTCTTCCGTCGACATCACCAGCGCATTCGTCGACGACTGTATCTCCGTCATGATCTTGCGGATTTCCTGAGTCGACTCCACGACCGACTCGGCCAGCTTGCGGATCTCGACGGCCACCACAGAGAAGCCCTTGCCCGCCTCTCCCGCGCGCGCCGCCTCGATGGCGGCGTTGAGGGCGAGGATCTTGGTCTGATCCGCGATATCGTTGATGATCGATAGCACCGAGCCGATTTGCTGGCTCCGCTCACCCAGAACGAGGATCTTGTTCGCGGAAGCCTGCGTGCGCTTCTTGATCTCTTCCATCCCGTCAACCGTGTTCATCATCGCCTGTTGGCCGGACTCGGCGCCTCCTTGGGTGCGTTCCGCCGCCGTGACGACGGCGTTTGCGTTGTCCGCGATCTGGCGGTATGTCGCGGCGAGCTCCTCCATCGTCGCCGTGGTCTGAGCTATCGACGCCGCCTGCTCCGCCGAGCCGGACGCCTGCTGCTCGCTGGCGGCAAGGATTTGGGAGCTTGCCGCGGCCAGACGCTGGCCGGATTCGTGAGTCTGCTTGATCAGATAGATGATGAGATCGACCATCTGGTTGTAGTTCTTGGCCAACGTGCCGAGATCGTCGTCGGAGATGGTCCTGACCTTGCGCCCCAAGTCGCCGCTGCAGGCGGCCGAGATCGACTCGGCGACCTCGCGCAGGGGACGCATCAGCCTCGTGCCCACGAGCACGCTCGCGACCGACCAGACCGCCATGAGCGCGACGAATGGGCCGCCGCAGAGCAACACGATGCGCATCGCGTCGAATGAGGCCGGAAGACGCGGTCTGAGCACGGCGTAGCTGACCACGGACTGGATGACGGTCACACCCAACAGCATGATGATGTTCGCCGCGCAGTACTTCGCGAGAAACCTCTGCCTCAGCTTTAGAATCCAGTTCATCGACGGTGCCTCCCCATGTATTCGTCCGTGAGCTGCCGATCGGTCTTGTCACGCGGCTCCGAGCACCGGAGCCCGCTATTCGTCCTCGGTCTCGATGAGATGTCTCAGGTCGAGCAGCGCAACGAGTCTGTCGCCGACCATGACCTCTCCTTCGACGTGCTCCGCCATCGTGCGGTCGATCGTCGTCAGCGACGGCTCTACGTCGGCGGCCGGCACTTCGACGATGTCGGCAATGTCGTCGGCGGTGATTCCGGTGACGATGTCGTCCAGCTCGACGATGAGCACCGGGCCGTGGGCGGCATCGCCTTGGAGCCCCAGCAGCCCTCTCAGATCGCACACCGAGACTATCTCCCCGCGGACGCTCAACACGCCGATCACGTATGGCGGGGCGCACGGCACGCGCGTGATCTCAGTGTGGCGCAGTATCTCGCGCACGTGCCCTACGTCCATCCCATACCATTCATCTCCGAGGCGCAGCACGAGAAGTTGGCGCCTGTCGGTGTGCTGTTCCTCCTCGACGGGCTGCGCCAGTCGAGCCGCGCGGTCGTGCAGCACCTTCTCCAAGTTCGTTTCGTCGTGGAAGTCGTTGCTGGTCATTCGTCGGCGTCACCTTCGAGCTCGGGTACGTCCTCGCCCGCCAGTCTGTCGGGGTCGAGCACGAACAGCATCTCTTCCTCGAGCTTGCAGACGGCCTCGAGCCGCCCGCTCAGCGGATGGTCTCGCGTGGAGGCGTCGAAGCAGTCTTCGTCGACGGTGAGCACGTCGGAGACGTCGTCCACCGTCAGTCCGACGACCCGGCCTCCGCCTTCAACCAGAATGATCGGCGTGCTCGTATCGTAGGGGCGGTCCGGGAGGCCCAACACCGTCCTAAGATCGACGATCGGCACCACCGTCCCGCGCACGTTCACGGCCCCACGCACCTGCACGGGGGCGTCCGGTACGGGCGTGATCTCGACCATTTGCAGGATTTCCTGCACGCGGCCGATGTCGAAACCGAAAGCCGTGTCGTCAAGGTGAAACGCCACCAGCTGGCGCGGCCTTGCCTGCATCGACTCACCCGTCTCGGTTCGCACTTGGACTACAGACCTCCGTGACGCGTCGCCCGGCGGACTTCCGCGACGCTGACGAGCCCTTCGGACGCGCGTCGCAGCCCGCATTGGCGCATAGAGGTCATCCCGGCCTCTTTCGCCGCCTTGCGTATCTCGTCTTCCGGCTTATCCGCGGCGATCGCCCTGCGTGTCGCCTCGTCCACAACCATCACTTCGTAGATGATCATCGAGCCGGCCATCCCGGTCCCATCGCATTGGCCGCATCCGGCTCCGGCATACGTCGTGATGCCGCCCATGGGCTCCATCATCTTGCGGGCCAGCTCGGACGTGTCTTCGGTCTTGCAGCTCGGGCAGATCGTCCGCACGGCGGTCTGACCGATGACGCCGGTCAGGGCCGAGGCGAGCGAGACCGGCTCCAGCCCGTACCAGTTGAGTGTGGCCGGGGCGGCGCTCGAGTCCCTGGCAAGCGTGGTGCCGATGGCCAGCGCCCCCGACTGGGCGATCTTGCAGATGAGACTGGCGACCTCGACGCTCCTGATCTCATCCAGGCCGATGGCGTCAATGTCCTGCTCGGGCAGCGACCGCAGCACGGCCGGGGCCGTATAGCTGGGATCGGAGCTGAGAACGATCTGATTGACGGACTCGTCGGCGTATTCCATCCCCTCGGTGACCGCAACGACATTCTTGGCCGGCTCGGCCATCATCTTCAGGCAGGCAAACAGCGTCGCCGTCTTGCCCGCATGAACCGGACCGCCTATCAGGATCAGGCCGCCCGACTGCTGAAGGAGCGACTCGACCTTCATGCGGTCCTCGTCATACATGCCGAGGTCCGCCAGGGACATCGGCTCCTGTGTGGTGACGCTGAGAGTCACGACGACTCTTTGGCCGGCGCTGGTCGAACATGACGATATCCCTACTTGGGCTTCGCGATCGTCGACGACCAGCGTCAGCCGGCCGTTTCTTATCCCGCGGCTCGTTTCGCCATCGACCCGGGCCATGGAGAGAAGCTTCGCGACCAAACGGGACTCGAGAGCTTTTGCGGCCGATGCCACCTCTACCAGCTTGCCGTCAATCCGAAAGAGCAGGTGAAACGAGTCCCTGCGCGGCTCAATGTGGATTGCGGAGGCCGTCCGCGAGGATGCCTCGTTCACGATCTGGCCGATCAGCGTCTTGACCGTCTCATCATCGGCGACGGCAAGTGTGTCCAGCTCGATGGAACCCCCGGTCGCGGTCTTCGGCACATGCAGCGAGACTTCGCCCGCCTCGACCGTCTCCGGCTCGGCCTTCGCGGCCATCTCCGCCAGCGGCTGCTCCTCGATGTCGACGGGGCCCGCCGGCTGCGCCACCAGTTCCGCATACGCCGCCTCGATCGACTCCGCCACGTCGCCGTCGGCCGGGAGCGCGGGTTCGAGGGAGACCCCGAGTTGGCCGGAGAGCTCGTCGAGCTCGAATACGTCGAACGGATTGGCCATCACGACGGTGAGCATGCCTTCAATCTCGAACAGCGGCAGAATGCCGTGGTCACGCGCGATGTCGGCCGGGACGCTTCTGAGCGCGTCAGGCTCCGGGCTGTAGCTGGTCAGATCGACGCGCGGGACATCGAGCTGCTCCTCCAGAAACTGCCCCATGTCCTCGGGACCGATCAGCGCGATGCCGGCGACGATCTCTTTGACCGGCTTCTCGGTCTTGCCGGCCCAATCGTAGGCGGCGTCGAGCTGCTCTCTGGTGATGAGCCCCGTCTCGACCATCTTGCCGCAAACCCGGCCAAGCAAGGTGTCTTCGCTCAGTTCCACGGGTCCCACTTCCTCATAGACCTACTCGCCCCCCGATTTCGCAAGCTGCGATTCGACCGCCGCGAGCAGCTCGTCGGGCTGGATCGGCTTGGTCAAGTACAGGTCCGCGCCGGTGCGCATGCCCACCTGCATGCTGGCTTCCTCGCTCTTTGCCGTCAGCATGATGATGGGAATGTGTTTGTACTTCTGATCGAATTTCAGCAATCGGCAGACGCGATAGCCGTCGAGTTTCGGCAGCATGACGTCGAGAACAATCAACTGCGCGCCGGACGTGCGCGCCAGCTCCAGCGCCTCCTTGCCGTCGGCCGCCGTCACCACCTCGTATCCCGCGCTCTCGAGGATTGCCTTGATCATCTCGACGATCGTCGGGCTGTCGTCAACCGCCAGGATCTTCTCACCCGCCATCGACTTCCTCCTAACCCCTCTCCGGTGTGTCCCCGTTGTCATCCTCAGTCTGGACCTGCTTCAGGCTGGACTTGGCCGTCTCGGCCACGAGGTCCCCAAGGAACCCGCCGAGGAATTCCACCCAGTCGCCTTCCGGTTTCTTCAGTAGCAGATCGATCGCGTTGTGATACGAGCGCCGCGCCAGATCGGAGTTGCCCTGCGCGCGGTATATGTTGGCCAAGTTGAGATGTGCGAGAGCGAAATCCGGGTCTATGTAAAGTGTCTTCTTGAATTCCTCCTCGGCCACGTCGAACGCGGCTTCCTTCTCGCAAATGACGCCCATGAAGTAGTGACCGCGCGCCGACAGCGGCTGGAGCTCGAGCGCCGCCCCGCACTCGCGCTTGGCCCCATCGTAGTCTCCTTTGTTCGCGTACACGTAGGCGAGGACGAGGCGCACGTCTCCGTTGTCGGGCTGTTCATCCTTCGCCTGCTCCAGCAGGGGCAGCGCGTCGTCGAACCGGCCGAACTTGAAATGCTCGCTGGCCGTATCGAAGAGCGTGGCCACGGTGGCGCGCGTCTCGTCGGTCGCGGCCACGTCCGGATGCTCCGGCGCGGCCTCGCCCGCTGACTCCGTGGCGCCCGGATGCGACTCTTCGACGACCGGCTGCGGTTCCGGCTCGGGCTCCGGTTCTTTCCGGTAGAGGAATACGTCGCCGACCTCCACGCTCTTGAACTCGTCGTTGATGGTGCGAAGCGTCTCGGAATGGCCGACAAAGAGGTAGCCTCCCGGGTTGAGGCTGCGATAGAAGTTGTGTATCACGCGTTTCGTCGACTGGAGCTTGAAGTAGATGGTGACGTTTCGGCAGAAGATGATGTCCCAGTTGGCCATGACGGCCAGCGGGTAGGGCTCCTTGATCAAGTTGTGGTAGCCGAAGGAGACGCAGCGCCGCAGCGCCGGTCCGACGCGCCACTTGCCGTCGGCCTCCTGCTCCAGATACTTCTCGGCCAGGCGGTCGTCGACGGCTTTGACCGCCCTTGTGTCATAGATGCCGCTCTCGCAAAAGGCGAGAGCCCGTTTGCTGACGTCGCTGCCGAGAACCTCGACCATCCAAGTTAGATCGTCGCCCAGGTAGTCCAGGACGGTCATCCCGATTGAGTAGGGCTCCTCGCCGGTCGAGCACCCGGCGCTCCAGATGCGAATCCGCCGGTCGGTGGTCGCCTTGCGCTGCATGATCTCGGGCAGCACGATCTTGAGCGCCGCGAATTGCCCGGGATAGCGGAAGAAGGATGTCTCGTTGTTTGTGATGAGTGAGAGCAGCTCGTTGAGTTCGTCCGGAGAGCGCCGCAGCAAATCGAGGTATTCGAGGTAGCTGGCGAAGTCGTGGAGCGTCGCTCGAGCCAGCAGGCTGATGCGCAGCGAGTCCATCTTCGACTCGTCCAAGTAGAGCCCGCTTTGCTCGGCGATGTAGTCGCGGAAGCGCGCGAACTCCTCCGCGGACAAGTCAGGATTGAGTATGCTCTTGTACGCCGTGAAATTGTCCGGCTTCGATTCCTGCTGCATCGTCTGCTTCGTCTCTTCCTCGCCCCTCACGGCGTCCCCGAGCTGGACCGAACGGCCGTCAGCTCGCCTCCTTCGTCGCGAGTTCGCGCGACGCCCTCAGTAGCTCGATGAGCGCGGTCTTCGCGGAAGCTCGCTGTTTGACGTCACAGAAGACTATCGGCACGTCATCGTCGATCTCGAGCTGTTTTCTCAACTCGCGCTCCTGGTCGTCGGCCAGATCCGTTGCGGCCACGACTCGAGGCGCGTCGCTGTACTTCTCGAAGTATCCCAGCACACCCGCCGCCTCTTTGAGCGTGTCGTGGTCGTCACCGCCGATCACGACTATGAGTCCGATGAGCCCCTCCGAGAACGTATCCGCAAGCAGGTCGAATCGCTGGCGGGCGGCACAGCCGAATAGATAGAGAGCCATGTCCCGAGACACGTTGATTCGCCCGACGTCCATGGCGATGGGCTTGTCGCCGGACGCGCGATGGAGGCCGTCGCTCTTCGACCTGCCCGCCGAGACGACCGTGATGTCGCAGATCGACTTGATGAGCGTGGTCTTCTCGGTCTTGCCGGGCCCGGCAACGATCACCTTGTATGGTTTCATCCGGAACTCCTACAACCCCTCAACGACCTCGATCAACCGATCGAGCGTCTCGACACTGACAGAGTGATCGCGTTTGAACTGAGCAGCCCCATTGGGCGGACCGGCATCGGGGGCGGCTTCTTCCCGCGCCCGAAAGGCCGGGGGCGGCGGGACGGGTTGGGACGTCGTCGTCGTGATGTCGTCGAGGCGCTTGAGATCGAGCTTGCGCAGACGCTCCTCGACCGATTCGTCGGCCTTCTCGATGAGGCCTGCTCCCAGGAGACCGTATATGATCTGGCACGCCTGGAAATCATCCATGTGCACGGCGCGCAAGATTCCGTTGATGTCCGTCTCTCCGTCGATCCAGCACAACAGCTTCCACTCCGAAGGCTTGAGGTGAACGTCCATAGACTTTGCCGCCGGCGCGAAGGACATCGCGTAGACCGTATCCAGTGACGGGATCTTCTTCTTGATCGCTTCCCAAGACTCGAGACGGCGCGAGGCCTCCATTATCACGTTCTCGACGCTGACCGAGATCCCGATGTCCTCTTCGATCGGCACCTCGCCAACGCGGAATTCGACCTGGCCGTCTTGCCAACGAAACAAGTCAAAGAGCGAGTCGTGTATTTGACCTTGGACGAAGGACTGGAGCTCCTTCGGCGCGAGCACGTCGTTGGCGACGAGGATCTCACCAACCTTGCGCCCCTGGCTGGGCCCGCCTTCTCGCTCCTGTTGCGCGAGCGCCGCGTCGAGCTGTTCTTTGGTGACTCGGGAGGCGGCTACTAGCCGCTGACCCAGGGGCTCGCGATGCCAGTTGGAGGAGGCGAAGAAGACGCGACCCTCATAGAAGCAGACGGTACCTTCAGCCGTGGTTTCGGTGTTGACCAAGTGGAGAGTGCCGGTCTTCTTCCCGGACCCCAACAGCTGAAAGATATCCATGAGGCTGAAGTCTTTCAGCGTCCCCTTCAGTGCCACAGTTTCACCCCTCTTGGGTTGCGTTGGAGGGTGCCCCTTGATGAGGTACCGACCGCGCCACTCCTAACGCACGGGCGGCCGGCAAGCGCGGTCTGGCCTCACGCCCGTCCGAGCTGCCTGAATCGTCCAATGTGCGCGCTGCCTACGCGCATTGCTTGTATCGGACAACGATTCCGATTAGTTGAGCAGCTAGGGCTAGAAGTAGACCTTTGCGTTGTCGGCTACCTTCGGCAGCTGTCTGGGCTTGACGGAGCGCCAATTGAGGCTCTCATAGGTCGCCCGCGTCATCATGATATCCGTGCGAACGCTGTCGACGACTCGGCCCGCCTTCGCCGCGCTTCGAGCCTTCACTCTTGTGATGACTCGAATCTGCGTGACATTGCCGACTTCCTCGAAGACGATTGTGAAGACCTCGCGCGTTGCCGACAGCGCCTCGTCGTCGGTCATGCGAGCTCTGACCAGCACGGTCGCGGCACGCCCCGACGTCTGCACGTCATCGAGCTCGTCGGCGTTGACCCATTCGGCCGAACTCAGAATTGCGTTTCGGATGACGTTCGGATCGACCGGGGGCGACTTCTGCTTGCCGGCTGCCGCCTCTCCCGTCACTTCGGTCTTCGGCGCAAACCCGAGCCTTTCCAGAAAGGCTCGGCCGGCAGGCTCGTACCCATCGAAGATGGAGCTGCGCCCCTGGCTGTGCGGCCACCAGTACAGCGCCATGTAGAGTACGGACAAGACGAAGAGCGTAATCAGAACGATGTTGAGGACCCAGTTTGTCTCGCGCTCGGAAGTCTTCCTCATCAGATACCAGCCGGGATAGGCGCGACGCGTGCACGTGCTTCGGCTCTGTCGCTATTCGACGAGGTAGCGTGGATTCCTCCGCTCCGAGGCTGCGGGCGAAGCGCACCAAAGAGAAGGAGCCGTCGACGACGGCTCCGTTGAATACATCCCAGTCGGCCGGTGCTAGCGGATTACTCGCCAGCGCACCGTGCCGACGCCGTCGAAGCCTAGCGCCTTGGCCGTCCCGGGTCCCAAGTCGAAGGTCCGCCCCGCAATGTAGGGACCGCGATCTTTGGCGACCGCGACGACGCAGCGCCCGCGGTACTTGAACTGCACCTTGGTCCCGAACTTCATCGTGCGATGGGCGAATATCTTCATGTTCGGCTTGAGTACGCCGCCACCGGCCAGACCGTGACCGTAGAAGCCCGGCCCGTACCAGCTTGCCTTCGCGCTGTGCCACGGGCCGAACATCGTGGCCAGTCGGCGCAGTGCCGCGCGAAGCTTGCGGTAGAGACTCCATGCGCGCGCGCGCAGAGCGCGAACCTTGGCCGCATAGCTCTTGACTGCCTTCGTGAGCTTCGCGTTGAGCGCGGTCAGCTCGCGATTCTTGCCGATCAGCATGGCATTCTCAGTCTCCAGCGCGGAAAGCTTGGCGCGCAGCTTCGTGATCTCCTGATCCTTGGGGTCGGGTGTCGCGTTCTCGGCGGACGCCGAGGCGACAATGCCGCCAAATGCGATCGTGACGGCCAGCACGGCCACAACGACGTAGAGAACGGTCTTGCCTTCAAATCGATTGTGGAACATCTAAACACCTCCCGGAAGCACGTCGGCCTCGCATGCGACAACCAATGTCGGAACCCAGTGGCCCCCGCGCTTCCTTGGTGCCGGCAACATGCGCCGGCTATGTCAATGGACGGTCAGTTCTGGCTTGACTGTTGCGCCTCTATCTTCGGACCTGGCCCTCCGGCCAACTGCCTGCCGGAAGGTGCGCCTCTGACATGCTCGCAGCAGCAAGTTGCTACCGTGTCCAAGCACTGCATCAAGCCGTTTTCGGTCCTCTTCTCACTTCAGTTTCGCCTTCACCTCCTTCCTTCGTCGGTCGATCTTCCTCCTCCGTCCCAAAACGCCGCAAGCTTGGTAGAGCGCGCGGATGTGCCCGGGAGCGCCTGCAAGCCTGGAGGCTTTGGTCGGGGTCTTCCGATTCGCCGGGCGCGTATGGATACGACGAGGGTGTGGTGGGCCTGGCGAACGGACGTTGGTGATGGAATCTCTCACCCGAGGTGGTGGGCAAGAGCACGATCTGCTGTTTTTTGGCTGTCTAGACTGAGATCACTATCCTTGGCACCATCCTTTTCGGGGGTGGTGTTGCGGACATTTTCCTGCCTTATCGGCCGCTTGGCGACCGCACTTGAGGCCTTAGGCTAGCAGAATCGAGGCGCCTTTACAAACTCCGGCCGCCTCCGGCGGGACCTCGAAGTCTCAAAACAAGCTTATTACCTGCCGATAATCGTGCCGTATACTATCGTATGTAGGCGCCGTCGGAGGTCGCGAATGGATGTCCCTCGCCAGAAGATGGTCCGGTGCTCCAACTGCGGAGCTGAGAACAAGGAGTCCGCTGACTTCTGCGGGCTCTGCCTCACGCGCTTCAACGTCCCTGAGCCCGAGCCGGCGGAACATGCCGGGGCCGCGGAGGCCGAAGCGGTAGAGGTTGCGGAGGTTGCGTCCGAGACAGAGGAGACCGCCGACGTCGCGCTCGAGGCCGAACGGACCGCCGACGTCGCGCTCGAGCCCGACATGGCGTCGGAGACCGGCGCGACGCTGACGGGCGCGGGCTTCGCCGACGAGCTCGGCGCGTTCGGCGAGCTGTCGCCGATGCCCGGTGACGGGGAGTCGAGCGAGGCCCAGCTGCCGCTCGAGTTCAAGCTTGCCCTGGAGCAACAGCGTTCCCGCAAGAAGATCGACATGCGCCGCGTGTGGATGCGCTCCGTGATAATCATCGCCGTCGTCGTCGGAGCGCTCATGCTCTCGATTACGATCCTCATCGCGATGCTGAGCAATCGCACTCAGCAGCCCACTTCCCAGGAGACGCCTCCGGCCGCGGTCAGTCCGGGCCCCGTCGCGGAGACGCAGCCACAGACGACGCAGCCGACGACGCCGAACAGCCATCCGGACCTGGCGTTCGTCGCTCCGGACGGCTGGGGGCAGAGCGGCACCAGCGACGACATCCTGCTCACGAGTCCCGACGCCAGCCTCACGATAGAGATACGCTCCTGGCAGCGCTCCGGGGAAGGCGAGTACACGTTTGCCGGCGCACGTCTCCGCTCGACGAGCGCGGATGGCGTTCTGACCGAGATGGAGCCTCAGCTGCTGGCCTTCTTGTATGGCACAACCCCGCCGTCGGGCGCGGGGACTTCGCCCGCTTCCGCCGGGTCGGTCAGCGCCATCATGGCCGAAGCGAAGGGGGAGGCGGGCGGCAGCTACAGGATCGCCTACGGCTTCCTTCATGGGGACTGGACTTACCTGGTAAGCGGTGTGGCGCCAGTCGATAAAGAGCAGGAGCTGAAGGATGCGGCGGTCACCGTCACGCGCGGTATCTCATTCAAGCAGTAGCCGGAGCGTGGCTCATCGCATCTAGATCTTGTACAACCGGACCGCGTTGTCACGCATCACGAGGCGCTTCTCGTCCTCGGTGAGACCAAGCCTGTTCTCAACGATGTCTGCCTGGTCGAGCAGTACCCAGTCCCGGTAACCGCTTGGCACGCCGCCGGAATCGGTGCCGTACAGAATGTGGTCGGCGCCCATGACGTCCAGGCATTTCGCGAAGACGTCCCGTAGGCTCACATCGTAGGGGAGATTGCGCCGCCAGTTGTTCGTTCCGGACGTATCCACGTAGATGTTGTCGCAGTGGTAGTGCAGCTCCAGTACTTCGCCTAGGTAGCCGGCGCCGAAGTGGACGATGACAAAGGGTATCTCCGGGAAATCCCGTGCCACCGGATGGAGGTCGACCGGGTTTGCACAGCTTAGCTCCGAGGTCGGCGCCACCGAGATCCCGTAGTGAATGGCGACGGGTATCCCGAGATCCCTGACCTTCTCGAAGAACGGCCGCGTCGCCGGATCGGAGAGCCGGTAGCAGTGGTTCGTCGGGTACAGCTTCACTCCCACATACCCGGCGGCCACCTCACTCTCGAGCCGGCTCGCCGCATCGGGAGCGGTCGGATCGAGCGTGCAGCAGGCGAATATCCTATCCGGCCGCGCCGCGACGAACTCTCGGAAGTAGGCGGAGTCGGGGACGAAGGACATGTAGACGGCCTTGTCTATCTCGTACTTATCGAGCTCCGCGCACCACCACTCGGCCATTTGCCCAGGATCGATGTCTTGCACGATGCGATCTCCGACGCGCGACCGCCGGCGCGAGCTGGCCAGCCGCTGCTGGATGTCGCTGCCCTGCTTGGCGGCGCCAGACATCAGCTCATCGATGACGGCCTTGGAGATCATGTGCAGGTGGGCATCGATCACTCTGTACTCGCTCAAGCGACACCTCCCGGGTGCGATTGCGCTGTGTGGCCAACTCGGCGTCGTGTCCGCCTAACTCTAGCAGTTGCACGGCCCGTCGCGTACCCTACCCTCATGACCGACATCGTTCTCGCCTCAGCATCCCCGCGCCGGCAGCGCCTGATGCGCTGGTTGGGGCTTCGCTTCTCGGTTGCCGCCAGCGACGTCGAAGACCGTCCCGGGACGATCCACACCGCCGACCCGGCTGAAGTCGCCCGGGCGCTCGCGCTGGCCAAGGCACGTGATGTCGCCGATCGCGACGCGAGAGACGACGCGGTCGTACTCGGCTTCGACACGCTCGTGGTCGTCGACGGCGAGATGTTTGGAAAGCCTCGCGACGCCGATGATGCCCGGCGGATGCTCGATCTGCTCTCGGGGCGCGTGCACGAGGTCATCACAGGTGTCGCCGCGGTCCGTGCCGGCAGGGCGGCCGCCTTCGAGCACGAAACACCGGTGCGCATGAGGAATCTGTCGCCGGCCGCCGTCAGTTCATGGCTTGGCGAAGAGGAAGTTCTGGGCTGCGCCGGCGCCTACAACATCGAGCGCCATCTTGCCGAAGTGTCGCTGGATCAGTGCTTCCAAAACGTCGCCGGCCTGCCCTTGTGCCACACGTACGGGCTTCTGGCGGAGACGTTCGGCCTCTCGCCGGTCTGGCCCGAGCGGACGTGCAACGCCGCCAGAGGCGTGAGCTGCGAGATGGCCCTACGGCTGCGGCTGGGCGACGATGGGGGCAAGCAGCTTCGATAGGTAGACGAACTTGCCCTGGTTGTCCATCGAGTTCTCGACGTCCGGCGTCGGGGCGAGCTGAATGAGGACTCCGCCGTTCTTGAATTCCTCGATGCGAATGTCCTCGGGCAACGTCTCATCGATCTTCTCAATCCCGCCGACGGCCTTCACGTGCGCGTCACTGAGCAGGTTGAGCCAGTAGGCGCCCTTCACCTTCTTGGCGAAATCGCGCGCGATCTGTTCGTTCAGCTCCGGCGTCACGTTGGCGAGCGTTATCTTGGACTGGTCCCCCCAATCGTCGATCGCCCGTTGCGCCGAGGGCTGCTGCGTCCCCTCGTCGGTAACGCCAAGACTGCCGTACCCGTAGCGGATCTTGAGATGCGCCCACGCGTTGCGGGCGATTTGAACGAGCTTCTCCACCTGCTCTTCGTCCTGGCACAGCTCTTTGGCGTACCGGAGCGACGTGCTGATTCGAATCGAGTCGGCGGCGTCCGTGCGTTCCGTCGCGATCAGGAAGAAATCTTGCTGGTCTGTCCCACGCCACGCCACCGCAGCGTGCTTTCGGTACTGCCCGCGCGAGATGCCTTTGCGCTGCCAATTCCATCCGACGCGATCGAAGGGGCCCACGATGCCCTTCTTTTTGCCGGTCGGCAGCCACGCGAGCGACTTCATCTCATAGCCGGGGATGAGCGAGTCGATGGCCGACTGCACCAGCCCGATCTGGACTTCCGCCGTGTTCTTGTTGATCTGGCCCCGCCCGGCGAAGAACTCTATGGTCAATCCGGCGAAGATCCCCTTCTGGGATTCGAGCCAGGGCACCATTCTCATGTTTGCCATGTGTCCTCCGTAGATGGTCCTCTCGTTCACAGCGCGCTAGACATGAATACCAAAAGAGCTGGTCGGTAGCAAGAGAAAGGGCGAGCACGTGGCTCGCCCTGGGGGGTCGCATCCAGAATCGGCCTCGCCGCGTTACGGCCGACTTGCCATCTGCATTCTCGGTGTGCAGGCAGGATGTGACACTCGAAAGGTTCCCCGGCGCGCGAATCCGCAAACCGGTCTGGGGCCACTCAATTGTGAGGCATCGGGCGGATCACATCCACGACGCGCGGCTGCAGCATCTCCCTGGCCTCTATCACCGCGCTCGTGTTGCGGGGCGACACGTCTTCGCTCATCGGGCTGCCGGGGTTGACGAGAAGGACCTCGCCGATTCGCCCGACGAACGGCTCGTGAGTGTGTCCGTAGACGATGGCGTCGACGTCGGAGAAGGGGCCGTCTATCAACTCCGCCAGCTCGCCCAAGCCGCCGCGGCCGTGCGTCAGACCGATGGTGAAGTCGCCCAGCTCAACGATGTCCGTCTGCGGCGTCGACCACCGCAGAGGAAGGTGGTCGCTTTCCCCGCAGACGGTATGCGTCGGACGCAGACCGGACAGGTGGTCAGCGACCTCCGGAATGACCGCGTCGCCGGCGTGGAGGATGACGTCGACGCCCGAGATGTAGGGGAGCAGGACGTGTTGCAGCCAGATGAGCTGTTCCATCGTCTCAACGTGCGTGTCGGCGATGGCGAGCGCCTTCATCATTCTCGACGGTTCCGCACCGTGCGATCCCTGCTTCCTACTTCTTTGTCCCGGCGGGCGCCCACACTTCTACCCGGTTCGTGCCCGGGTCGGCGATGAAGATCCAGGCCTTCTGCGCATCGAGAGCCACGCCGTTGGGAGAAGTGAAGCGACCACCGTTGTAGCCCTCCTCGCCGAAGTTGGCGATCTGGTCGCCGTCTGGCGAGTAGAGAACGAACTCGTGCGTGTAGGCGTCGGGTACAATAAGCAATCCGTTCGGGGCCGACACGATCCCCCGCGGCTGCCCGCCCGTGTAGATGATCTTGCGAAGCGCGCCGTCCGCGTCGAAGACTTGAATCCGCTTGTTGAGGCTGTCCGAGACGAAGATCGATCCGTCACGGGCAACCGCGACGCCCGCCGGATACCAGAACCGGCCGGGGTTGCCCTCGGGCTCCTTCGATGAGCCGATTCCCCCGATGACTTTCCTGAGGCGGGACGTTCCCTCGAGCGCCACGACCCGGGCACGCTTCGGACCGGAGTCCAGCACATAGAGATTCGCCTCAGCGTCGAAAGCGATCGCTGCGGGCGACCACGCCGGCACGGCGCCGCCGGGCGGCTTGACCTCGCCGACGAACTGTCCTCGGGGCTTGAACTGCAGGACCTCGCCATGCCCGTAGTCCGCGACGAAGAGGTTCCCGGTCTTCGGATGTATCGCGATCGAGGAAGGCTGATCGAGCGCCCTACGCGGCCCCGCGCGATTGAAAGCGTAGAGGAACTTGCCGTCCTTCTCCCTAAACGCCTGAACGCGGCCGGTCACGAGTGACGGCAGGGGCAGATTGGGGGGCGGGGTCTTCCGATCGACGATGTAGACGACGCCCGCCGCCACGGCAACGCCGAGCGGCTTGCTCAGGAGATTGTCGTTGTGACCGGTGATCGAGCCGAAGTAGGTGAGACGCTTGAGCCTCGTGCCCAGCGGATCGTCGTAGTTGACTTCGCCGCTGTCGCGGCGCAAGAAGCAGCCGGTCGCCAGTGCGGCGAGCAGCATCAACGTAACAACCGCGCCGAGTGCGCGGCGGCTCGATCGGCCAGGACGCGGTTCCAGCTTTCCAGACACCTACCTGCAAAGGACGTTCGCGGAGTCGTAGCCGCACCAGATGGTATCGAAATCGGCCGGCCCCGGCAAGCGGCGTCGGTGCTTGAACGTGCGTCCGCCTTCCGTCAAACTGCCTCCATGATCGTCGACGTTCATACGCACATCTTCCCGGATGACATGGCCGAACGAGTCGTGTCGCAGCTGTCGGCGGCCGGAGCCGTGCCCGCCTTCCTAGACGGAACATCCTCCGCGCTTCTCGATTCGATGGACCGGGCCGGCATAGACGTCTCCGTGATCGCGCCGGTTGCCACCAAAGCTGCGCAGGTTCGATCGATCAACGATTTCTCCGCGTCCGTCGGCAGCAGCCGCCTGATTCCATTCGGAACGCTCCACCCGGAGTTCGAGGACGTCGCAGCTGAGGTTGCCCGCATGAAGTCGATGGGGATTCGCGGCATCAAGCTGCACCCGGAGTACCAGGCGTTCCATCCAGACGACGAGGCCCTGTTCCCCATGTACGAAGAGCTCAAGCGGGCCGATCTCTTCATCCTGTTTCATGCCGGCTACGACGTCGAAATCCCGACGCTGCACTCCACGCCGTCCCACTTCGCCAACGTCCATGAGGCCTTTCCGGACCTCGTGCTCATCCTGGCGCACATGGGATCGTGGCGCCTCTGGGACGACGTCGAGGAGCATCTCGTCGGCAAGGATGTGTACTTCGACCCCAGCTACGTCTTTGACGATATCGACATCGACCAGTTCCAGCGCATCGTCATGGAGCACGGCCCCGAGAGGATTCTGTTCGGCACCGACTCGCCGTGGACGGATCAGTCGGTCGAGGTTGGAAGGTTGCGCGCGTGCGGTCTGGAGCCCGCCGTCGTGGACAGCATCCTCGGCGGCAACGCTTCGCGCCTCTTCGGGCTCTAGCCGATGGCGAAGGAAGACCGAATGCCGAGCACGTTCCGGTCGCTGGGCTACCGCGACTTTCGCTACTTTTGGATCGGCGCGCTCCTGTCAAACGTCGGAACGTGGATGCAGATGATCGCCCTTGGCGCACTCGTCGTCTTCGTGCTGAAGGGTAGCGCCATCACAGTCGGCATCGTGCAGTTCGCCTCGACAATCCCCGTCCTGCTCCTATCGATGTTCGCCGGCGTCCTCGCCGATCGAGTCAACCGCCGGAGTCTTCTGATCGTCACTCAGGTGCTCCTGCTCATTCAGGCCGTGGCGCTGGGCTGGCTCACCCACGTGCGGGCGATCACAGTGCCGTCGCTCATCGCGATCGTCCTCGCGGGTGGGGTGATGACGGCGCTCATGTTTCCGGCCTGGCAGGCCATGCTGCCCGACCTCGTGCCAAGGGAGGACCTACTCAACGCGATCGCGCTCAACTCGGCTCAGTTTCAGTCGGCTCGGTTCATAGGCCCGGCCATTGCCGGCCTCGTGCTGGCCGGCATCGGTTATGCCGCCGTCTTCTACCTAAACGGCTTCAGCTACTTGACGGTCATTGTCGCGCTCGCCGTCATTCGACCGAAGCAGGAGGCTCGGCCGCACACCGACGAGAGCCCCTTGCGGGTTCTCACCGGCGGACTGCGCTACGCGCGTGAGAACACGTGCGTCTTGGTCTACCTCGTCACCGTGGCGGTCAGCACCGTCTTCGGCTTCTTCTACATCTACTTGATGCCGATCGTCGCCAAGCGCTACGGAATCGGCCCGCAAGGGCTCGGCTACCTGATGGCGGCTTCCGGGCTCGGAGCGGTTGGTGGAGCATTGTTCGTCGCCCGCCTGCACCACGAGACGCGCAAGGACATTCTCGTCAAGACGGGCTTGGTCATTGTGGGCGTCTTGCTGCTGGCCTTCGCGTACTCCCCGTCGCCGTGGCTTTCGATGGTCCTGCTGGTTGCGATTGGCGGTGCATTCATGGCCGTCTCTAGTGGAGCGAACACGGCGATCCAGTCCATGGTGCCTCACCACATCCGGGGACGCATCATGGCGCTCTTCGTCCTCTGCTTCATGGGGATGATGCCTTTCTCCAGCCTGCTGGCGGGCGCGCTTGGCGAGAAGGTCGGTGTCGGCGCCGCTATCGCGATCGGCGCCGCGGTGATTCTGGCGCACGGGTCACTGTTGTTCGCGCGGCCGTCACTGTTGTTGCCGTGTCGAGACGGCTCCTGACGCCTCGCGGCGGGATCTGATCTTCATCGCGCCCTTCTGCAGCGTGCTTGCCTGCAGAAAGCCGACAAAGAGCAGTGTCTCGCCGATCATCTCGGCGGGGTACAGCCCGGTGGTTCGGCCCGTCCGCGCCATCGAGCCCGCCCCCGCGATCACCAGAGTGCCGAGCGCAATCCAGACATTGGCCCACACGCGGTATCGATACTCGCGCTTCGCCGCGAAGCGAACGATCGAGTAGACCGCGCCGCCCAGCAGCGCGATGGTGCCCGGGATGTTGAAGAAGAAGGCGTAGGCGCGCGGGAACGAGAGCGGCGGGCCGAGCGGCTTTCCGCCAACGGCGATCCCCGCGACGAGACTGTCCGGCACGAGCGTGGCGGTGAGAGTGCCGTAGAGAAACAGAGCGAAGAAGACGATATTGAAGATGAGGAAAACGTGTCCCCAGATGGGACGTCTCAAGACTAGATAGACGCTGCCCAGGCCGAGAAAGCCGACGAGCGAAGCGGCCAGCACGATGTAGATGCGATAGATGAGTGGATTCCACCCGTCGACGTAGCCGGAATAGGACTCCATCGCCGCGGCGAGCGCGTACATCATGAATCCGACAAACCACGCAAGCTGATGCGGCTTTCGGCGCTGCAGGTATTGCCTGAGCAGGAGCGCCGAGAAGACGATCCCGATGAGCGCGGCACCAAGCGGCCAGGCCCAGTGGTCCCAGAACTGCTGAGAAGTCACGGCGACTCCTTTGCCGAAGCGTAGCTGTGAGCCTGTTCTTCGCCCTCGCCCGACGTCGCCCCTTCAGCTCGGCGGGCGGGTGCCGCATCTTGCGTCTCCGCACGCTCTCCCTGCAGGATTTCGTCCCCAGCTGGCCAACAAGACGAAAGACAGTCGAATGGAGGAGCCCGTGCGTACCGAAGTGTGGTCCACCGAGATACCGGCCCCGCCCGAGGCGGTCTTTCCGTACCTGTGGGAGATCGGGCTCATCGCGAAGTGGATCGCCACTCACGACCAGGCCGAGTACCGCTTTCCAGCCGAGCCGCGCATGGAGCGGACCGCCGTCACGTCAATCAAGATGAAGGGCGGATGGCATCTCATGGCCGAGTGCAACAAGGTGGACCTCAACCGTGAAGTCGCGCACAGGTTCGTGCAGGGGCCGATCAAGGGATCGGAACGCTGGGAGCTTGAGCCAACGCCCGACGGCGGCACCAACATGAGCAAGATACTCACCTACGAGATCGCGGGCCCGCTCAATCGTCTGGCCTGGTTTCTGGTCGGTCGCCGCGCGCATTCGCGGGTGAGCAAGATCGAGTTGGCGACGTTGCGCGACCTAATCGTCAGGGCCGGCTAGCCCTCTACGACCCCTTTGGCGTGCAGCCACTCATCGACGATCTCCGCGCTGCGCTCGTAGTCCGTCTCCAACAGGAAGTGGCCGCCGCCGGGGACGATCTCAAGCGTGACCGGTCCCTCAATCTCGGCGGCAGCCTCACGCGCCATCCACAACTCCTGCTCCGAGTCGAGGTCGCCGATTAGCAGCAGCAGCGGTCGATCGATCCGGCCATGGTCCTCCTGGGCCCGGAACTTGACGTAGGCCGCGAGGCTGCCCATCGTGAATTCCTTCGCCCGATGCTGTGACCCGTCTTCGGCCATCACCCGCCGCATGCAGATCCGGTCCGCCTCGCTCATGCTCTCCATTTCGCTTTCGACAACGCCCAGCGTGTCGACCTGAACCCACGGCGTCAGCCGGGCGCTCAGTTTGAACAGAGCGAGCTCGATTCGGTCGCGAATGCCCTTGGCTTCAGAGCTTGGATGGCGGATGTTGCCAGCGACACACGCGCTCAGGCGAGGATCGGACAGGAAGTGCTCAAAGGCGAGCGTCCCGCCGACGCTGTGCCCGATGACGAGGTAGGGCGGCTCGTAGCGGTCCGCGATCAGGTCCATCGTGCCGTTGGCCTGATTCCACAGATCCTCGACGGTGAACGAGCCTCTCTTGCCGGAGCTGCGCCCCATGCCCGCCCGGTCGGGGGCGAGCACGCGGTGACCGCGGGACGCCAGTTCTTCCAGGAAGTTGTGGTAGAAGGCGGCGAAAGTGATGTTGCCGTGATAGAAGATGACCGTGCTCAGAGCATCGTCGATGTCGTACAGATCGATGTGGGTCGTCTTGTCTCCCGTGCCGAGGACAAGGTCGTCCCGACGCAGGTGCCGTTCCTCGCGTAATGCCAATTCTTCCCCTAGCTACTCCCTGCGCGGCCGGCCGCGCTAAGATACCGCATCGTATTCCTTCGCCACGCTCGCCGCGAGCATCTCCGCCTTGCGGATCTCCTCGAATGAGAAGTCGTCGGTTTGAAGCACGTAGTGTGGCGCCGCGTCATCATACTCTAGCCCATACTTGGACGCGTCGTCGCGAATCGCCGTGCCGGGAAGCACGTTGAGCGTCGAGAAGATGATCGTGCCAGGCCGCAGGTCGACGACGAATCGAATCGACCGGCAGAAGCTGAAGAAGTCATCACCGGGCAGGCCCAGAATCAGGTCACACAGGACCTTGAGCCCGCCGTCGCGCATGGCCTCAACACCGCGAACGAACTTGTCGCGGACGAAGTAGCGGTTGATGTTCTCGATGGCGCAGGGATTGGTCGTCTGCGGTCCCGTCTCCGTGCTGACGGCTCCCGCCACTTTGAGCTTCTCGACGGTCTTCGCGTCTACCTGCTCCGTAATGACCTCCACCGTGTGTATCGTTTTGCCGCCGGCGGCCGAGATGCGGAGCATGTCGCACATTTTCTGGAGCTTCTTGTCGGTCAGATTGAAGACTGGGTCGATGAATGAGTAGGTTGTCACCGCGGGATCGGCGGCGATCAGCTCGATCTCGGCCTTGACGCGCTCGTCGGAGAAGTGTCGCAGCTTGGGGTAATTCTTCCCCTCGTAGCAGTAACCGCACTTGTACGGGCAGCCCCGGAACGTCTCCAGGTACGTGACGTGCTCTCGCGGCTTCAGTATCCCGGTCAGATACGGCGACGGGATGGTGTCGAGATCTTCGATGAGGGGCCTGTCCTCGTTGGTGAGGATGTGGTCGCCGTCGCGGTACGACACGCCGGCCACTTTGCCTATGTCGGTCTTGGTGGTGTGCGCCCGCAACAGCTCAGTGAAGGTTGCCTCGCCCTCCCCCCGCACGATGACGTCGAAGGGTGGGTTCTTCTCGAGAAACTCCTCGGCTATCGGCGTCACCTCAGGCCCGCCGGCGACGATCCTCGTGTCCGGCAGCGTCTTTCGCACCATCGAAGCGATGTGGCGCATCTCGTCGATGTTCCAGCAATAGCAAGAGAGCCCGAGTACGTCCGGTTTCGCGTTCGATATGTAGAAGGCGACCTGCAGTGGATCGTTGCATGTCGCGCAGAAATCTATGGTCTGGATGTCGGTCTCCAGGCCCACCTCGGCGTCGGCCGCCGCATGCGCTTTCAGATAGCCCTGGGCGAGGGAGAAGTAGTGGGGGTCGGCGCAGGAGTTGAGCGCCGCCAGCAGTACGGTCGTCTTGGACGCCACTAGCCCGCCGCCTCTTTCATTCTCTCGGCATGCACGCTGCTCAGGACGGCGACGAACTCGCTCGGCCCGTTCGCCTCCAGGTAGGCTGGCGCGACGCCGGCGCACGTCGAATAGGCGCATGCCGCGCATGGCTCGCACCGCTCGCGCTCGCCTTCGATGATGCCGAAAGACTCGTGCACGTGGTGTTCGTAGCCGCCCATGAGGCATGGCGGAACGCCCTCCGTCTGAACCCACGTCGAGTTGACGAGCCCCGTGTCTATCGCGGCCTTCAGCGAGGCGGCGACGTCACTCATGTGCGCCTGGGGATCGTCGAGGCTCAGCGTGACGCGATCGACGCCCACCTGCATGATGAAGGAGACCATCTGAGGAAGGTACGGGTAGTTAACGGCGCCCACGCCGACACGGACACCGACGAACGTCTTGACTTCCTTCGGCGCCTGGACGTTTCGGAGATTCGACAGTCCCTGAATAGTCTCCATGAAGCTGCCGGGGCTCTGCGTCAGCGCGTCATGGAGCTGCGGCACGTGACCGAGCAGCTTCACCTCGAAGACGCGCACGCCAGCCTGCATTGTGGAGACCACAGCCTGCGGGTCCGCGAAGGCGCGTGCGTTGGTCGTCATCTTGACCCGGCGCCAGCCGCGCTGCTTCGCTTCGGCGATTAGGTCGGTTAGGTCCTGGCGCAGCGCCGGCTCCCCTCCATGCAGCTCAAGGCTGTCGACGAGGCCCTCGGGGGAGCCCATCTCGTCAAGGATCTGACCGAGGGAGTAGCCCGCTCGCTCGCTTGTGACGGGGCACAACACGCAGTCGTTGTTGCAGATGCCACCGGTAAAGAGCCTCTTGTATTTGATCATGAAGCGCCTTGCTCGTGAGGTCTGGGTGAGACGCGTGCGCGGCCCGAATCATCATATCAAAGCTGCCATGCCGCGGCCACGGACGCAGGCCGCCGCGCCGCCGCCCGCGTAACATCGACCCGCCGGGGGAAGATATCAGACAGTTCAGTACAGCCGTCGAGCGGGAGCGCCGCCCGTTGCAGGAGCACGCCGAGAATCACCACAAGACCGAGCACATGCACGAGGCCGCGGGAGACCACGGCGAGCCGCCCTCCTCGCACGATGGGGCAGACGAGACAGCCCCGGTGACGGGTCACGAGGGTGGCCACGAGGAGCACGCGCCGGGTCGCCACACCGGTCATTCGACCGCCGACTTCGCGCGCCGGTTCTGGGTGAGCTTGGTCCTGACGGTCCCGGTCATTGTCTTGTCTCCGTCGGTTCCCAGGCTCATCGGCCTCGAGCCGATATCGTTCCCCGGCGTCGACTACGTGTCGTTGGCACTCGCTTCGGTCATCTACTTCTACGGTGGCTGGCCGTTTCTCAAAGGGCTCGTGCGTGAGATCCGCGTCCGCGCTCCGGGCATGATGACGCTTATCGCCGTGGCGATCACCACCGCGTACTTCTACAGCAGCACGGTCGTTCTGGGCCTTGCCGGCGAGGTCTTCTTCTGGGAGCTGGCGACTCTGATCGACGTGATGCTACTCGGCCATTGGATCGAGATGCGCTCAGTAGGCAGCGCGTCGCGCGCACTGGAGCAGCTGGCGAAGCTGCTGCCGGGCGAGGCGCACCGCCTGCGGCCCGACGGCACCATCGAAGACGTGTCCCTCGATCGGCTGGCCGTCGACGATCGCGTGCTGGTCAAGCCGGGCGAGAGGGTCTCCGCCGATGGGACCGTCGTCGACGGGGACTCGTCGGTCAACGAGTCGATGCTGACCGGCGAGTCGAAGCCGGTCGGCAAGCACGCCGGTGACGCCGTGATCGGCGGTGCAATCAACGGTGAGGGGTCGCTGGTCGTCGAGGTGAAGAAGACCGGCGCGGATTCGTTCCTCTCGCAGGTCATCGACCTTGTTCGACAGGCCCAAGAGAGCAAGTCGCGGACGCAGGATCTGGCCGACCGGGCGGCCCTGTGGTTGACCGTCGTGGCTCTCGGCGGCGGGGCGCTCACCCTCGTGGCGTGGCTCGTCTTCGCGGCGGCCCCTTTTGACTTCGCTCTTGCGCGCACGGTGACGGTCATGGTGATCGCCTGCCCCCACGCGCTCGGCCTTGCCATTCCGCTTGTGGTCGCCGTCTCCACGTCGCTTGGCGCCGCCCGGGGACTGCTCGTCCGGAACCGCACCGCATTCGAACAGGCCCGGCTCGTCAACGCGGTCATCTTCGATAAGACCGGCACGCTGACGCTCGGCACGTTCGGTGTCACCGACGTGGTGCCGCTGTCGAGCGGCACGACGGGCCGCCCCGACGAGATCCTCACACTCGCCGCTTCCGTGGAAGCGCACTCGGAACACCCCATCGCCAAGGCGATTGTCGCGGCAGCGCCGGGGGCGCGTCCGGTTGAGGACTTCAAGGCCCTGCCGGGCACAGGAGCGGTCGGCGTGGTGGACGGCAGGCGCGTGGCCGTTGTCAGCCCAGGCTACCTACGCGAGCACCAGCCGCACGTAGCGCGGCACGAGGCCGTCGTCGCGCTGACGAACCAGGGAAAGACCGTCGTCTTCGTGCTCGCGGACGACGAGCCCGTGGCGGCAGTCGGCCTCGCTGATACGATTCGTCCCGAGTCACGGCAAGCCGTTGACAGCCTGCGAGCGATGGGCGTCAAGCCGATCATGCTCACCGGCGACAACCGCCAGGTCGCCGCGTGGGTCGCCGGCGAACTCGGCATTGACGAGTACTTCGCCGAGGTGCTTCCGGCGGACAAGGCATCCAGGGTGACGGAGGTCCAGTCGCAGGGCTACCTGGTCGCGATGACCGGCGATGGTGTCAACGACGCTCCGGCTCTCGCCGCCGCCGACGTCGGCATTGCTGTGGGCGCGGGCACCGACGTCGCCATCGAGACGGCCGACATCGTTCTCGTGCGCTCCGATCCGAGAGACATAGTCGCCATCATCGGTCTGGCGAAGGCGACCTACCGGAAGATGGTGCAGAACCTGGCCTGGGCGACAGGATACAACGTGATCGCCATCCCGCTTGCGGCCGGCGTTCTCTATGGCCTGGGAATCCTGCTCAGCCCGGCCCTGGGGGCGGCGCTCATGTCGGCCAGCACGGTCGTCGTGGCCGTCAACTCACGGTTTCTCCGAGCGTAGCCGTCGCCTCCCAACGGCTGGAACTCGATACTCCCCCTGGCTGATTCACCCCAGCGCCGGTTGCTTCCTTGAAGCGCATACGGCTGCGCCGTCGTGAATCCTTGTGCTACAGTGTCATGAACGATTGAGCAGCTCGGGGCATGCGTCAAGGGCCCGCGCCGTCCGTGGGGAGCAGACGATGATTCGGTTCAAGGAAGCGCTGTTTCACATGCCGGTAACCGACGAGGAGGGGACGCCCGTCGGCCAGGTTGAGGATCTCGCCTTCGCCTTCGGCGAGGCGACTCCGGTGGTGGAGGCGCTTGCGGTCGAGCTGCCATGGACCGACCGGATCGGGCCGTTTCGCCTGGTGCGCCCTGTGGACGACATCGCGCTTCTGTTCCCTTGGTCTCAGGTCGCGGCGGTAGAGGAGAGCCGGATCGTCCTTGGCGGCCGCCACCCGGGGTTCGACGTCGTCAGCGCCGAGGGTCTCCTGCTCGTGCGCCAGGACGTCATCGACAAGCAGCTCGTCGACGATGAGGGCAACCGGCTGCAGCGCGTCGACGACGTGATCCTGGATCAAGACGGCAGAACGCTCCGCGTCGAGGAGGTCTACTTGGGCATGACGTGGCTGCCGACGAGCGTTCACCTGAAAGAGGTGTTGCAGCGCTTGACGCGCAAGGCACGGGCTTCCGAGGAGGTCGACGAGATCCCCTGGCAGCTGGTCGATGACGTCGACCGGGACGCGGACGTGCTGACGCTGAAACCGTTGCAGTGACGCGTGACGCCGGGCGCGCAGTGGCGCGTTTGGCTGACCCGGAGATAGATGATGGCCAAGGAGAAGCTGACAAGAGTCAAGAAGTCGATCGCCAGCGGCCGCAGGAGCTTCCTGGTTCTCATCGCCGTGCTCGGGCCCGGACTCATCACCGCCTCCGCCGACAACGACGCCGGCGGCATCTCGACCTATTCCATCGTCGGCGCCAGGTTCGGCTACGCTCTGCTGTGGACGCTGCCGCTCATTCTCATCAGCCTCGGTATCACGCAGGAGATGGGCGCGCGCATGGGCATGGTCACCGGGAAGGGGCTCGGCGGCCTGATCCGCGAGCGCTTCGGCCTGCGCATGACCGCTTTCGCCATGATCACGACGCTTGTCGCCAATTTCGGCACGACGATGGCCGAATTCGCCGGAATCGCCGCGGCGATGCAGCTGTTCGGTGTCTCCAAGTACGTCGGCGTCCCCGCCTGCGCTCTCGCCGTCTATTTGCTCGTCGTCAAGGGCAGCTACCGGCGGGTGGAGCGCATCTTCCTCGTCTCGTCCGTCGTCTATCTGTCCTATGTGATCTCCGGTGTGCTCGCCCGCCCCGACTGGAGTTCGGCGTTTCGCATGATGACCGTTCCGACGATCAGGCCTACAACCGCGTTCGTCTTCGCGGCCGTGGCAACCATCGGCACGACGATCACGCCATGGGGGCAATTCTTCATCCAGTCCTACGTCGTCGACAAGGGGCTGACCAAGCACGATCTGGCCTACGAGCGCATCGATGTGTACTTCGGCGCCTTCGTCACGCAGTTCATCGCCTTCTTCATCATCGTGGCCTGCGCCGCGACGATCTACGCGAAGGGCTTGCCGATCAATGACGCCGCCGACGCCGCCCGCGCGCTGGCGCCCCTGGCCGGGGGCTTCGCCTCCAGCTTGTTCGCCTTCGGGCTGCTCAATGCGTCGCTTCTCGGAGCAGCCGTGCTGCCGCTCTCGACCGCCTACGCGACCTGCGAAGCCTTCGGCTGGGAGGCCGATGTCGACGTGCCGCCGTCGGAGGCGCCCATCTTCTACGCGCTGTACCGCGCCTTCATCATCCTGGGCGCGGCGCTCGTGCTCATCCCCGGCGTGCCGCTGATCACCGTCATGTACGTCGCGGCGGCCGTCAACGGCATCCTGCTGCCGGTTATCCTCGTCTACACCCTCGTCATCACCAACGATCGGGGCATCATGGGCGACCACGTCAACGGGTTCGTCTTCAACGTAGTGGCGTGGGTCACCGTCGTCGTGATGATCGTCCTCACCGCGGTCCTGCTGGGATTCCAGTTTCTTGGCATAGGCTAATAGCGCCGGGCCTCTTTGCAGGTGTTTCTAGCCCTCCGTGGGAACACTTAGACGTGCAGTTGCTCACGAGTGAGGGAGACGGTCATGAGAATCGCGGAGATATCGGCGCCTTGGTATCCAATACCACCAACGGGATATGGCGGCATTGAGCTGGTCGTTTCGCTAGTGACCGAGGAGCTCGTCGCGCGAGGCCACGATGTCACCGTCTTCGCGACCGGAGATTCGAAGACGGCGGCAAACCTCTCGTACGTCTACGAGAAGGCTCCTTCCGACCGCATCGGCGGCCTGAACTTCCAGCTGGAGCATATCCACGCGCTGGAGGCGTACACGCGTTGCCGTGATTTCGACATCATCCATGACCATGACGGGATGGGCAGCCGCGCGATGGGCGCGCTGGTGAGACGACTGCTTGGCATTCCAACACTCGTGACACTTCACGGCCCCGCCGACCCCAAAAGCTTGGAGCTGTACACCCACCTCAAGGACGATCTGTTCTACGTCGCGATCAGCAACAAGCAGCGGCAGGACTTCGGCCCGCTGAACTACGTCGACACGATCTACAACGCCATCGCCATCGACCGGTATCACTATCAGGAGAAGCAGGGCGACTACCTCCTCTGGCTCGGTCGGGTCAACCCGGAGAAGGGCTCGAAGCAGGCGGTGCAGATCGCCAATGAGCTTGGGATGAAGCTCGTCTTCGCGGGCAAGATCAGCGAGCCCCACGAAGTGGAGTACTTCGAGAGCGAGGTCAAGCCGTTGATCGGCAACAACGTCGAGATGGTCGGCGAGATCGACTTCCAGACCAAGGTGAACCTCTACGCGGGCGCATACGCGACACTCATGCCCATTCAGTGGCACGAGCCGTTCGGCCTCGTCTTCATCGAGTCCATGGCGACTGGAACCCCGGTCGTCGCCACGCCCTACGGCGCCGCGCCCGAGATCATCCTCGACGGTGTGACCGGCTTCTTGGTCGAGAACGACGTCGCCAAGATGGCCGAGGCCACGCAGAAGGTGGGCGCCCTGTCGCGGAAGGCCTGTCGCGAGCACGTCGAGGCCAACTTCACGGCGAAGATACAGGCCGAGCGGTACGAGCAGGCCATGCTCAAAGTGCTCGAGTCGGTCGAGCGGCGGTAGGACTGAGGCCGGCAGGGCGGACGACATGCGGAGCGCGACTTGGAGCGCAGCTTGCTGTTAAGCTTCGCCGCAGCCGTGGCCAACAACGAGGCGACAATATCCGTGCTCAAGAAGATTCTGATCGTAGCCGGCTCAGGCCTGGCCATCATCATCGTTCTCTTCATTGCCTTCGCCTATGTGGCGATGCCTCTCTTTCGCTACCTGTCACGCCCGCGGGATGTAGCTGTCGCCAAGAAGAACGGTGACGCGCTGGCGAGACTGCGCGACCAATCCGTGGTCGCCGTGGTGGCCCATCCCGACGACGCGGAATGGTACGCCGGTGGCACCCTGGGCATGCTGGCGCGCAACCGGAACCGGGTCGTCGTGGTCCTGGCCACGTCGGGCGAGAAGGGCGGCAATGGCATTCCCGAGCTGGCGAAGGTACGCGAGGCGGAGCAGGAGAAGGCGGCGAAGACCCTCGGCTACAGCCGGGTCATCTTCCTGCACAATCCCGACCGGGGACTCGAGGACACCGTTCGTTTCAGGGACCAGCTCGCCAACATCTTCGAAGAGGAGCGCCCCGCGGCCCTGCTGACATTCGACGCCGGCGAGCAGGCCCTGGGGTATCGCCACTCGGACCACGTCGCGGCGGGCAAGACAGCGCTCGCAGTGGCACGCCGATTCGACTTCATCAAGGAAGCCTATCTCTTCTCCAGCTCCTCACCGGACGTCTTGTTTGAGATCGCTCCCGTCGTGAAGCTCAAGGGGCAGGCCCTGGAGGCGCACCAGAGCCAGCGCCGGGGAAGCGCCTGGGCGCGCCTATTCTTCCGCTTCTTCCAATTCCTGCCCCACACGTCGGGCGAGGGTCTCGCGGCGGGGTCGGCGCTACGCTATCCGGAGCTGGGCGTGAAGTACGGCGAGCCATTTCGCCTGGTGAGGCTGGCACCGTCGGCGTAGCCACGTCGCGGGCGCGGCCGATGATGGGTGCGTCGACCAAGGGCCGATTCCCCTCGTGCCGTGCTGTGGAGATAACCGGGCTCGAACCGGTGACCTCCGCCGTGCAAAGGCGGCGCTCTCCCAACTGAGCTATATCCCCGTGGCTGCATTCTGCCAACCGCGCCGGTCCTCCGCGTTGACGGATCGACGCCCGATGAAGTGTACCAGTTGACGGTTTACGGATTCCACTACTTTGCCGATAACTGGAAACGTTACTTGGGGAGGAGACACAATGCGGGCAAGAGCTCTCATCGCCGTCGCGATTTCGCTGGCGACCGTCGCGTCCGCCGGCTGCGGCGTGCTGCCATTCGGCGGCGGCTCCAGCGAGGCGCCTCCACCCGCATCGATGCCTTCCACCGCTCCGGCCACGTCGGCCGGCGGCACGTCCGCGCCATCTACCCAGACGCCGGGGGCGAAATCCAGCGCAGCGACCGGGACGGCAGTTCCGGACAAGGTCACCCTGTCGAACAAGGCCAAGAAAGGCGATGTCTTCACGTACCGCGCCACGGCCAGCATCGTCAACAACGCGGTCGTCAACGGCCGGCCGCAGAAGATCAGAATGTCGCAGGTGATGGTCTTTGCGTATCGGATCATGGCCATCGGAAGCAACGGAGACATGTCGGTTCGCCTGACCTACAAGTCGGCCTCGGCCACGATCCGAGGCAAGAAGGTGGCGCTGCCCCTGCAGGGTAAGTCCCTGAACCTGGTCGTCTCGCCCCTCGGCGAGGTCAAGCAGGTCAAGAACTTGTCCGCCATCGAATCCACGGAGAGCTCCGACTACGAGCGAGCCCTCCGGGACAATCCGGGGACTCTCCCGAATCACACTGTAGGCGTCGGTGACAGCTGGGATTCGTCCGCCACGGTGGTGCTGCCTGACGGTTCCGGTACCGTCAGCATCGCCGTGACGTACCGCCTCGCCGCCCTGCGGATGCAACGCGGCGAGCAGATAGCCATCATCTCTTCGACCTTCCGATCGCCGGCGAGACTCACGCTCACGCAGTCCCGCTTCATCCTGGACGCGGAGGGAACAGCGACGGGAACCGGAACATCTCGCTTCAGCGTCACCAAAGGCCGGCTTCTCGGCGAGACCTCGGCGGCCAAAGCGGTGTTGCGCGAGAGCTTCCACGCCTCGGGGCTCGGGCTTCCTTTCGTCAACTCCACGTCCCGCATGAGCATCAAGATGTCCGTCCAGCCCCTCGACTAGCAAAGGACAAGCGGGCCCTTCGCCGGGGAAACACGATCACCGCCGACACAGACCGATCTGCGAACGATTCCCACCCTTTTCGCGCAATATCAGTCGAACTATCGGATTGAGCGACATGCATGCTCGCACGTTAAGTGCCCAATGCCAACCGCTCACGGTGTCCTCTGCCTTTCAGCTTGGCGTTTGTGCCGTTAGTACTAGCCACATAGCCGTTCGTCCTGTATAATGTCGCATCGAGTAGATCGGCTCAGCTGACACGGCAGCTGCCGCTTTTAGGGCTGGACTACACCAGTAGTGTGTACTACAATGGGTACGTCAGTAAGCAGCGCGGCAATTCACAGGGAGGCGAACGTTGTGAGAAAGAAACTGACCGATCTGGAAGCACTGATTATGGGGATTGTCTGGGAGGCGGATGGCCCCGTCACGGTGCGCTACGTGTACGAGAACATCCAGAGCAAGCGGAAGCTCGCCTACACGACCGTTATGACGGTCATGGGCAGGCTCGTCGACAAGCAGGTGCTCGACCGCGACAAGAGCGGCCGCGCGTACCTGTATGCGCCGCTCGTTACGAAGAGCGCGATGCTCGGCACGTCCTTGAAGTCGCTTGCCGACCAGTACTTCGGCGGCGCGGTTCCCTCGCTCGTTTCGCATCTGCTCGAGCATGACGTCAACGATGCTCAGCTCGCGGAGATCGAGAAGGAAATCAAGAAGCTGCGCAAGAGCAAGTAACCCGGAGGGGCCATGCCATGTGGGCGTGGGGCTTTCTTACTCAGAGGCTGCTGCCGTCGGTAGTGGTCATGCTGACAACGTACGTGTTGGTTCTTGGCGTGATCTTCATCTTTCGCGTCAAGAGCCGGAACGTGCGGATTGCGCTGCTGATCTTGCCTTTGTTTAGGTCTCTCTATTCGCTCATTGTTGGCGTACCGAAGATCAGCACAGCCCCTTCTGTCCCGGTGTTCATCGGCCTCAAGTTGCCCGATA
>DYIV01000012.1:31867-32200 GCA_020723435.1 Slackia heliotrinireducens
AGCAGCACGCCGGACTGGTTCTGGAACGACTCTTTCGTTCCAGCGAGCCCCTCCGCTGTGTCCGCGAGTTGGGGTTCGGTCTTCAACTGGGTGTTCGCGCTGTTGGCACTTGCGGCGTGCCTGATCATCGCCTGGCGCCTGGCGCGGTTCGTCGGATTCTACCGTCTAGTCACAAGGGGTGCGAACATCGCTGATGACCCGCTGCTGCGTGGCACCGCGCCGCGAGCGGCGCAAACCATGCGGATGCCCCTGCCGAAGATCATAGCCATCGAAGTCGATCAGAACTTCGTCCCCTTCACAATCGGCTGGCGTCGGCCCGTGGTCGTGCTGCCC
>DYIV01000012.1:32210-38343 GCA_020723435.1 Slackia heliotrinireducens
TCGACTCTGAGCTATTGTCCGATGCCCACCTGGAGAGCGTGCTCGCCCACGAGTTCGCGCACATTAGGCGCCGAGACTACTTGCTCAATTGGGTCTTCTCGGTGGCCCACAGCCTGCTCTTCTTCAATCCACTCACGAAGAGGGTGATCCTGCGCGCCTATGAGGCCGCCGAGGAAGCGTGTGACGCGTTGGCGGTGCGCACGACGCGCAAGCCTAAGGCCCTCGTCGACGCACTCATGCGTATCGCTCGGGAGACGCGGGAGGGCGCAAGCGGCGTTCGCAGGCTCGACCCGCGCTCTATTCCCCAGACCGTTGGCGCGTACACCAACAGTCTCATGTCGGGCCAGCGCCTCAAGGAGCGCATCCTGCGAATCGAGTCCGGCGAGGCGCTGAGGCAGTCGCCGCGCTGGATGCGTGCCGTCAAGACGATCCCGGCCATCCTGTTTGTGGCGGTCGTCGCGGTGGTTCAGATCAACGTGGCATTGCCGATCGGCGGCAGCTTCTTGTTCCTCCAGTAGTCTCCCGGAGAAACGCCTGGGTCGATCCCGGCAGCGTCACCGGAGGGGGGTGATCGCCTATGTTGAGACCGCTCAATGACACATGGGACGACAAGCTCGAAGCCGACGAGGTCGGTCCCATGTGTTGCTGGTATCTCACCTGCATTTGGTAGACAGCTCCACGCACGTATGACTTGTCGAAGCGAAAGGGTCCGCATGTACGTCACCAAGTACGTATCAGAGTTCGACATCGGCGATGGCAACGTATTGCTCGTCAATGCGTTGACCGGCGCCGTTGATATTGCCACCGCAGATCTGCTGCCATCGCTGCGTGCGGGCTCATCGACGCTTCCGGGAGATACCCTCGCTTTGCTGAAGAAGCGAGGGTATCTCTTCCCTTCTGCCGCCGAAGAGCAGCGCCTTCTGGAGCACATCGGGAGCAGAGCCCACTCCCTGCGGCGGGGAAAGAAACGGCCGCGCGAGTACATCATCTGCCCCACGTACGGATGCAATCTGGCCTGCACATACTGTTTCGAGCGCGAGATCGAGCGCCGGCCGGCCGAGGTGATGACCGACGATCAGGTGGACGCGGTCTTCGACGCGATCGACGTCATGCGTCGTGATGAGGAGCAGCCCCCATTCATCGAGCTTTTCGGAGGCGAGCCGTTCCTGCCCGGCACTCGCCAAGCAATCACGCGCATTCTGACGCGCGCGCGGGAGCGTGAACTGAAGGTCAACGCGATCACCAACGGCACCAACGTCGTGGCCTTCGAAGACGTGTTCGAGCGGTTCGCCGAGACGCTGCACGTCATGCAGATCACGATCGACGGCCCCGCCGAAGTCCACGACATACGCCGCAAACGGGCGGGGGGCGAAGGCACTTTCGCGCAGATGATCGAGGGCATCGACCATCTGGTCACGCATGGGCGGAAGGTCGCCATGCGCATCAACCTCGATTGGCAGAATATTGACAGTCTCCCCCGGCTCGCCGAGCTCGTGGTGGATATGGGCTGGCCGGAGACGGGCAATCTCAAGTGCTATGCCGTTCCAGTCATCAGCCACGTCGGCGACACGGCCTATCCGCACTACATGCGCGAGGACGAAGTGGTCTCCAGAATCCTCGATATGTTCGAGGCCCATCCCGGCCTGAGCGATATCATCGGCTTCCAGTACTTCAAGATCGTCAACCGGATCTCACACGCCCTCGACCTCGGAAGCACCGAGTTCGCCGGTCCGAACTTTCACTACTGCGAGGCGACGCTCCTGGACAGCATCGTCTTCGGTGTCGACGGCCACATCTACCCGTGCTCGGAAGCGGTCGCTCACCCCGAGCATGCCGTCGGGCGGTATCTGCCGAAGTTCGAGATGGACGAGGAGAAGCGTGCCCTGTGGGGCAACCGCAGTGCGCTCAATATCCCGAAGTGCCGGGACTGCGAGATCGTCTCGTTCTGCGCCGGCGGGTGTGCCTTCAGCGCCCTCCACACCAACGGAGATCTCTACAAGCCCGTGTGCGGAGACGCCCGCCAGGTCCTCGCCGAGTACGTGAAGTACGCATGGGCAAAGCGCGGCGCCGATGTCGCGGGCGCGGCGCCGTCGCGCGTCTAGGTCCGCGACCCATTCCACGCTAAGTTCTCGAGCCGCTCGTTCGGTATAATGGCGGCACATTGTCTCCTATCCTCAGGGGCGCACTTGGCCGCAGAATCGAAGACCGCCGTCTTCGCCGCGATTGCCGGCAACACCGTCATCGCCATCATCAAGTTCGCGGCCGCCGCTATGACGGGCAGCTCGGCGATGCTCTCCGAGGGCATCCACTCCGTGGTCGACACGGGCAACGGCGGACTGCTCTATCTGGGCATTCGCAAGAGCGCGAAGCCGGCGGACGCCGACCATCCTTTCGGCCACGGCAAAGAGCTGTACTTCTGGAGCCTCATCGTCGCCATCAGCATCTTCGGCATCGGTGGCGGGATGTCGATCTACGAGGGCATCGTCCATATGGCCCACCCAAGCCCGCTGGAGAACCCGACGATCAACTACATCGTTTTGGCTGTCGCCACGATCGTGGAGGGCTGGTCTTTCTACGTCGCATTCCGGCAGTTCGGCGCGGCGAAGGGCCGGCTCGGCACATGGGACGCGATTCGGACGGGCAAGGACACGAGCTTCTTCACCGTGCTGTTTGAAGATGCCGCCGCGATGCTGGGCCTGGTAATCGCCTTCGTGGGCGTCTTCGCCGGCCACCTGCTGCACAACCCGTACATCGACGGCGCGGCCTCCATCCTCATCGGCCTCGTCCTCGCGGGTGTCGCCCTTCTGCTTGCTTTTGAGAGCAAAGGTCTTCTGTTGGGCGAGAGCGCGGACGCTCGTGTGGTGACCGAGATCGGCGCTATCGCGGCCGAAGACGCCGCGGTCGAGCAGGTAGGCCGCGCGTTGACGATGCACCTCGGTCCCGACGACGTTCTGCTGAATCTGGAGATTGACTTCGTGGATACGCTGCCCGCTGAGGCCGTCCGCGAAGCCGTCCAGCGCATAGAGGCAGCCGTGAGGGTTCGTCATCCGGAGATGACGAAGATCTTCATCGAGTCCGCCTCGCTTGGCGGCGGGAGCGGGGGATAGCCGGTCGAGCGCGGCTAGCCGGCCAGGCGTAGCAGCAGCTCACCGCCGGCGCTGGACAGCCCCAGTTCGGGTAGATGCCTCCGGACCTCTCTCCATCCGGCGCATCCGGCCAGATACCCGTTGAGACGCGCCGCTGCCGTCGAGTCCGTCAGATCAGTCTCGTTGGGGTAGATCGCCTTGAGCTCGCGCAGCAGCTCCGGGTGCTGACGAAGCCGGTACTTCTGATGATACGCCTCAGCGAGGTAGAAGCGCCCGGCG
Organism: Slackia heliotrinireducens; assembly: GCA_020723435.1. GTDB lineage: Bacteria > Actinomycetota > Aquicultoria > DYIV01 > DYIV01 > DYIV01. Next base: position 35,576 of record DYIV01000012.1, read on the forward strand.
GGCAGGATAGCCGTGCGCACGGGCCGACCCGTCGCTGCGGCCACTCTTGCCGCCGACTCTCTGGCAAGCCGCTCCTGCTCGGAGGTGTGGTAGAAGACTGCCGCCATGTACTGCCTCGCGTGTGAGCGGCGAGAGGGGTCGTGGCTCTGCCAGAAGACCTCCAAGAGCTCCGCGTAGGACACCGTGGTGGGGTCGTAGTCGAGCTGCACGGTCTCGGTGTGATCGCCAAGCCGGTGGTATGTCGGGCTCTCAGTCGTGCCGCCCGCGTACCCGACACGCGTGCGCACAACTCCGTCGAGACTCCCGAACCGGGAGTCGGGACCCCAGAATCAGCCCAGCGCGAAGGTCGCAGTCTCGACACGTTGGGACGTGCGGGCGTCAATCGGTGGAACCGCGCCTACTGACTTCAGTCTGCGTGTCCCGGGCATACGCGCCTCCCTTCTCAGACGCTTACCTGGACAGCAATTGGCACGCCATGTCGGCATGCGGCTGGACGCGGAGCGTGCAGGAAGACGGGCTCTTAGTGTGCGGAGCAGAGCGCGCGGCGGCTCGATTCCTCAGGCTCTCCGGCGGCTACCAGTGCCTAACGGCGATACCGTCGATCAGCACGTAGTACCCGCGAGATCGCGGAGCTCGGGAGCGCATCACGACGATTCTCATGATGCCGGCGGTCGGTCTCACGAAGCGCTTGACGCTCACCGCGACCCGGTAGCGTCGCCGCGGCGAGTAGAAGTTGACCGTCCTGGTTCTCTTTCCGTTGATGTAGATTGCCGCGCGCCCGCCCTTCTTCGCCTGTGCGATGATGAGCGCGATCGACATGGTCTGACGGAAACGGAAGCTGGCCGTGGAGCGCCGCACCGGGCAGCGCTTGACGCTGCCCAGGTAGCACGCCCGGCTCATGACCGTCTGCCACTGCTTGCCCGTGTATCGCAGTGTCCACCGTTGATCGAACGGCACGATCGTGTAGGCGTTGCTCGACCAGCCGCCGTTTCCGCCGGTGGTGTCATTGGCGCGCGCCGCGAAGTAGTGAGTCGTTCCGGCGCGGCCGGTCAGCAGTTGGCCCGTCGCGCTCGTCTCCCACCACATTCTGTCCCATGTGCGCCTTCCGCCGACTCTTCGTCCGACGTCATAGGAGCCAACGCCGCCCGAAGGCAGCGGCGGGATGGCGACCCAGCTGACCCTGAATGTTCTGCCGCGAGCGACGTCGGTGCTGTAGCGCGGAGCCGAAACCCGGGCGCTCGGCGGAGAGGTGTCGGTTGATCCGGGCGTCGGATCTGGATTCGGGTCTGGGTCTGGATTGGGGTTCGGTCCGGGTCCCGGTCCCGGCGGCGAGCCGGCTTGGCTCGTGAAGTACTGGATCCGATTGTTGTCGGTGTCGGCGACGTAGAGCCTGCCGGAGGGGCTGACGGCAACGGCCCTCGGGTTGCGCAGCTCCCCGTTGCCCGTTCCGAACACACCGGCCTTGGCGACGAAGGTCCCGATCGATGTGAACTTCTTGGCGGCTCCATTGTTGGCGTCCGCGACGTAGACATAGTTCGAGCCGTCCACATCGATGGAGCACGGGCCCCACAGTCGACTGTCCTCCGTTCCGTACCCACCCCAGGAACCGATGTAGTCTCCCGTTGAGGTGAACGTCTGCACGCGGTTGTTCTGCGTATCGGCGACGAAGACCGTTCCGGTCGGCCCCGTAGCAACCCCCTCAGGCCCGTCGAAGTAGGGTCCCGGCGACGAGCCGCCCGTTCCCCAGTCGATGACGAAGTCGCCCGTCACGGCATCGAGCATCTGAATCTTGCTCCTCAGCGTGTCCGCCGCGTAGCAGTAGCTGCCCGAAGGCGAAACCGCGACACCGCGAGGGCGCAAGAAGACGATCGGGCTGGCTCCGCCTCCCCACTGAGCGATCGGCGCTCCGTAGAGGCCAAAGACCGAGATGCGGTTGTTGCTCGTGTCCGCCACGTACACGGAAGAGCCGTGGATTTCGATGTTGCGGGGGCTGCGGAGCTGGTCCGCGCCGGTACCCGAGGTTCCCCATCCGCCAAGGTAGCCGCCGGCCGAGGTGAATCGTTGGATGCGGTGGTTGAAGGTGTCCGAGACGTAGACGTGGCCTTCGGCGTCGACGGCTATGCCGCAGGGATTGAGGAACTGGCCCGCCCCGGCGCCTCTTGTGCCCCACTTGCCTGCGTATACGTAGTACTCGGCGCCGGCCGCCGACGGCCACAGACAGATCGCGGAGAGGATTGCCGCGGCCAGGATCGCTGATGCGCATGCGTGACTTCGTGGCGCCCCACCGCTCACAGCGGGTGCGCGGCGCAGGGTCAAGCGGCGCGATGCCGGCGCGTTTCGTAGGCGGGACAACCCAGGTTTCCAGCGGGCGCGAAAGGCCTCATACATGACGTTCCCCTTCAGGGCCCATCGTACATGAGGCACCTCTCACGCGCAACGAAGCAACGAGCAGAAACGCCCCGAATGACCGCACTCGGCGGTTGCGCCACGGGCTAGCCGGTCCTTCTCTGTTCCGCCGCCGGAAGGAACTTCAGCGCCACGGAGTTCATGCAGTAGCGCAGGCCCGTTGGAGGTGGGCCGTCGTTGAAGACGTGCCCGAGGTGCGAGCCGCACCGGGCGCAGGTGGCCTCGGTGCGGATCATGCCGTATGAGCGATCCTCGTGTGCTTCCACGTGGTCCGCTTCGATCGGCTCGTAGAAGCTGGGCCAGCCCGTGCCGGAGTCGAACTTGGCTTGTGAGCCAAACAACTCATTCCCGCAGGCCGCACA
>DYIV01000119.1 GCA_020723435.1 Slackia heliotrinireducens
CACGGCTCCTCCTTCGCCAGAGCGACCGATGTCCACGCGTCCTCCGCGAACGGCGGCCACTGGTCGGGACGAATTCGCACCCCCTTGTCGGGTTCAATGAAGTCACCGGTGGGCACAAGATCGGCGTTCAAACAGACGATGGAAGCGTTAGCTGCTAGAGGCTCGAGCGGCACCTTGGTGCGTTCGCGCAGCGCCGCATGCAGGCTGTCGACGTCCGCCGTTCGCCCGTCGGTGACCTCCCAGACGTATTGTTCCAGACCAGCCCGCCACCACCGCCTTCCGAGAAACTCGCCGAGGGCGCCCTGATACGCAAACGTGTTGAGTTCCTTCGCGAGCTGAGCTCCGTCCTCTTGGGCAATGCTTCTCAGGCAGTTGACAGACAGCCGCAGCCGGGCTGCAACCCACTCTTCTCGCCAGAGAAAAGTCGGATACGGCATGACCTGATGAAGAAGCCATCGCACGAAAAGGAGGCCATGCGCACCGGCGCTGAGATGGTGGATGGGGGGCTGGCACTTTCGGACATCGCGCCACGCGCGATCGTACCATTCGGCTTCCTCGCTCAGGGCCAGCAGCCTCTGAGCCGCGGTCTCCGACCCCGCATGATCGCCTTCTGGCCAATTCCGCGGCATACCCCGAACAGCATCAGCAAGGATGACCATCTGCTGCCAGCCGTTGCCGTTGGTCTTCGGAAAGGCCCATTCCAAGTTGTTCAGCCGGGCGATGACGTGCTCGCTGCTGGTCGCTGGAAGGCGGCCTCTAACCTGGTCGAGATGTGCCGAGTGCAGTGCGAAGGCGGTCAGCCTGTCCTGCTTCGAGCGATCCACATGCTCTCGCAACAGCACAGCGAGCGCCAGCCCAGACACGGGCTGGAGCGCCAATTGAACGCCGTCACGTTCCGGCCAGTCTTGAAGCCGATAGTCCACCAAAACCAGATCTGCCTCCTCGAGGTGTCGAAGCTGAACGTCCCGAGGGTGGAGCACCTCGCAACGGGCCTTCCCGGCAAGGCCAAGCTCGAACACATTGCGGAGCGCGTCTGGCTCGTCGTCCACGGCAAGGATCTTCGGGATGTTACCGGTCGGCATGGCTACATTTCCTCCTACGCCGGGAACGTGATCTCGATCGCGGTCGCATAGCCCCGCGACGGCTTCACGAAGCGGATCTCTGCTCCGTACTCGCGAAGAACAGAGCGAGTGATTGGCAGGCCGAGCCCCATCCCCTGACCGAGGACGGGGTTGACCTCAGTCGTCGTCGACTCAAATGGTCGGAACCATCTCTCGGCCTGAGCAACTCTTACCGCTACTCCGCTGTTCTCTATGCGGATCACGGTTCCAGACTCCTCATCCTGGCTCGCCCACGCACGGATCGTTCCAGCCTCACCAGCGGCCTTGACAGCATTGGTCAGAAGGTTGGCGAACACTGTCGTCACTTCGGCCGCGAACATCGGCGGCGAACGCAACTCCGAGTCGATCTCGTTGGAGATGGTAATTCGGCGACGTTCGGCTTGATGGGCGACAAGGCTGGTGGCGGCATCGAACCGTTCCGCCAACCGCTGTCGGGACCGCCGACGCCGGGCATCGGGGGTGATGACATCCGTGAGGTAAGATGCTTGCCGCTCGAGCCCGCGCCGCAGATCCACGACCGCCGTCACGGTGGCCTTCAGCCGTTTTCGCTGGGGTCTCTCCAGCGCGTCGTCATCCAAGAGGCCGATTAGCGCCATTTCGATCGTGCGTGCGGAGCCCAAGAGTGCGTTGACCTCGTGCACGAACGCAGCCATTTGGGTTCCGACCGAAGCGACGATGCGCAGCAATGCCTGCTCCGAAATGAGCTCGTCAGCGACACCTGCCAGCTGCGCGAGTCTCGATTGAGCTTCCTCGGTAACCTTCTTCGCCTCTTCGACCTTTCCAGACCCGACGAGAGTCCGAGCCTTGTGCATCAGCTCCGTTGCTTGATTCAGCCCGCTGCGCATGCCGGTCGAAAGGTCTCTAGAGGAGCCCTTCGTCGCACCGTCCCCGAGCGAGGTCGTGTCGCTGGTGCGCCGTTGCTTGCGTTCCTGACGCTTCGCGTAGCCAGCGGAGGCTCGAACGCGCGTGCACAGGTCTACTCCCGTACGAACGAGGCGCACGAGCGTGTCGAAGCCGGCTTCGGGGATGAAGCCCTCTCGGTTGACCAACGTCCGAAGGGACGAGGCGTTCCTTTGGGTGAGGAAGACCGCGCCTATGTAGTTGTTGTTTGGGAGATGAACGAGCGGCGCATCCTTGTCCTCGTCCGCCACCTCTGGAAGCCGTGTGTCACCGCTCCAGTCCTGCAGAAGCTCGAGAGTGCGTCGACGACGCGTGTAGTCGGCGTCGATTGACAGCCAGTCATCCTTCGGCTCACCGTAGGGCAGCACGCGGAAACCCTCCAGGTAGACACGGATGCCACTGGAGCGGCTCGCCCAGACTCGCTGATCCTTGTTGCGAGAGAACTCACCCACCCTGACAAGGATGCGCGCGTCGAAGAATGGACCGTCTTTCGGGCACGGATGCTTCATTGACGCCTCGAAGCGACCCGCATCGGGATTGTCACGGAGAGTGCGTTTCGTGGGCACAATGGCGAACGAGACTCTCGCCCCGCGTTCAGCACGGATCTCGATGACCCAACTCGCCGTCTGCGACACGACCTGCCAGTACTCATCGCCTGCAGCGAAGTCACCCTCAAGGCGGACACTGAAGTTTGTACCTTGTTTCTCGTCGGTAGGCTCCCGGAGGACAGGCGTCGAGAACAGCACCGGCTCCGATATCACGTCGGTTGACAGGCTTCGTCGCAGGAACTCAGGTGCGTCGAACGATTGTACCTCAGCGAAAAAGCGAGCACGCTCTTCGGCCGTCCAGGCTCGACGCAAGCGTGAAAGCGTGATCGTGGTGCCCGTCTGCGCCGACTTCTTGGCCCGCGTGGATTCGATGGAAATGGCGTCGGTGCCGTCCAAATCGTCGAGTGTTTCGTAGGACTCGACCTTGTCCCAGTCGATCACAGCATGAAGGGTACTCGGCTCCGTGTCGGCCAGCGCCCAAGGCACGCTTGTCACTTCCAGGCAGCAAGCCAGCTTGTGCGCCGCCAACCGTCCGATACCCTTCGCTCCGGTGAAACGCCGCCTGAACCTGGCCGAACGGCGGTCTCTCTCCTCTTTCAGCCGCGAGGCAACTCGGAGGAACCCAGCGTTGAACACTTCCTCCGTCATACCAGTGCCGTCGTCTCGTACGATGATGCGGCCTCCATGACGGTCACTCAACCGCTCGCCATAGACACGAACCAGTGTCGCATCCGCGTCGTACGCGTTCTTCACGAGTTCGACGAGTGCTGTCGAGTCCCGACCGACCAGAAGCTCGCCCAGCTCTCGAAAGAGGTGAGTATCGACTGTGAACTTAGCCATCTTGGCCTCCGCTACGAGGCGGGATGCGTTGCGCGCTGAGCTCCTGTCGCCCGCCGTAGGCGGGCAATGTCACGAGCACTGAGTCCGAGGGCACGTCGGAGAACCAGATCGTCCGCTATGCGCCGCGCTCGTTCCTCCTCGCCGCTCCGAAGAAGGGCATCGAGTTCGAAGAAGGCGCTACTCGCCGAAGTAACCAATGGCAGGGGCACCCCGCGTAGCGTCCCAGGTTCTAGTTTGAGAACCCCTCCACCGTACCTTCGCCCATGAAGCTCAGACCACACCGCAGGAAGGCTGGTCAGCATGCATACGCTAATGGCCTCTGGCAGGCGGCCGGCGCGGTCATGCCAGCGAACCGCGTGCAGCGCGTTGGAGCACCGGAGACCGGCTTTGTTCAGGACCAGTAGCGGCGATCCCAGTCGCGAACACGTGGCAAAAGCATCGGGACACGCACCGAGGGAAACGCGGAACCATGGATCTCGTTGCTGGCACTTGTGGCGCGCGTTGATCCCAGCTTTCCTCCCCTCAGTGATCCACCGTCGTACTGATCGATCGTCGAGAAGCCCATCGGTCGGTCGGACGAGGAGTGTGCGGCGACCAAGAGAAGTGAGGCGACCATGGTCCTCCTCGTCAAACGAGAGCCCCGTGAGCCACTTCGTTCGAGCCACCACACGGACGGCCACCCGAGAGGGAAGTCCCATCTGTTGGATGTCTCTGCGGCTGCGAATGAAGAACTCGTTCGCTCCGGTCACGAAGCCGATTCTAATGACGGCCAAGTCGTCCATGGTGACTACGTCGCTAAGGCCGCTCAGCTCGTCGAGAAGACTGAGCAGCTCATCGCTCGTGGTCCGGCCGTTTTCGGCCACGGTCCGCAGGTCGGCCCCATTGCCGCGAGGAGCCGTCTCGCCCGCGAGAACCCGCGGAAGCTCTTCTGCAGATGCGATGGACTCAGCGCGAATCGTGCCAGGCCCCTGGCCTTCCGCGGCGATTACCACCACCGGCTCATCCGTGTCCTTGAAAATGCGGTCGCGCACGTGGACAAGCACCACCCGCCGAAACCGACGACACAGGAGCTCGCGGACACTTACCGCATAGTCTGCCTGGAGAACGGCTTCGGGAACGAGGAACGCAAGCCGTCCCTCCTCCGATAGGAAGCCTAAGGCGTGGACGACGAAATAGGCCCACGTGCTCGCGGTCTCATACAGACGAACGCCGGCACTCTCGACCGCATCGCGGGCGGCCTTGCGTTGAGCTCCCTTGAGCCAGTGATGTCGAACATAGGGAGGGTTCCCGACGATAGCCTTGAAGGGGTAACCAGGCATCGTGTCGGGACGGAGAGCGAGGAAATTGGCCGTGATGTGGTTGCGCGACGCCACTAACCCCTCGGCGTAGCCCACACACGAGGGGTCAATATCAATCCCGAAGACGAAGTTCCCTGGCTTCCTTACATGGTGATCACGCAGTACACCGACCGCTGCTCGCAGGAACGCACAACCTCCATAGCTGGGGTCGAGAACGGTTCCTGGTCCGTCGCAGAGAGCCCATCTTGTCAGAGCGGTGGCCAGATCGTCCGGGGTGTAGAACGCCCCAAGTAGACGGCGAGATCCGATGCTCTCCTGGTGTCCAAGCCCAGAAGCCAAGGCAGGCGGGTCCACGGCAGCTGAGTCGAGCTTCAACTCAGCCGTGGGGGTGCTCGGGAGCGCCTCGATTCTGTTCACCAGTCCGTCTCCAGCTCTCGGACCCGCTGCAGCTCTGCGACACGTCGGCAAAGCACCCAAGGTCTCAAGCAGAGACTGTTTTCCAGCGTCCGCTTCACTCCAACCTCCACTTCCCCGACACCTTGGTCATTAACT
>DYIV01000120.1 GCA_020723435.1 Slackia heliotrinireducens
GGCCCTTCTCGTCGAGCAGTCGAGCGCCGAGAGCGGTGGCGGCGCCCGCGCCGCCATCCGACGTGGCGCTGCCGCCTATGCCGACAATCAGCTTCGTGCATCCGTCTTCCAGGGCCGCGGCGATCAGCTCGCCCGTTCCGTAGGTGGTGGCCGCCAGCGGCCTAGGTCGCAGGCTCCCGAGAAGGCGGAGGCCCGATGCGGCCGCCATCTCGATCACACCGACGTCGCCCGCCACGGCGTACGCGGCCTGAACCGGCTCCCGAAGAGGGCCGGTGACCGATCGCGCGATCATTCTGCCGCCCAGCGCGTCGGCAAGGGTCTCGGCGGTTCCATCGCCGCCATCCGCCGCTGGGCACGCTTCCACGTCCGCTTCGGGGAGAGAACGTGCGATGCCGCGCGCGAGGGACTCGGCCACGCCGCGGGCGGACAGCGTCCCTTTGTACTTGTCGGGAGCTACGAGGATCTTCACTCGGCTAGTCTTCTTCGACGATGACCGTGTCGCTGTAGCCCTCGGCCGTCGCCTCGTCGATGGTGTAATAGTTCGTCGCCGGCTCCTCCTTGAGCCGAAGCGAGGCGGCAAGGCACTTGGCGAGGCGGGAGGCAACCGCCTCCGCGACCCAGTCCTGTGAGGGAACCACGTGCAGCCTCAGTCGCACGACGCTCTCGCCGGCGAAGCCTTCGACCACCTGCGCGATGGGCGTCGACAGCAGGTGGGGCTGGTGGGCGCCGATGTCTCTGGCGATCTCGATGACCGCGTCCGTCGCCTTCTCGGCCTTGGCGGCGCCCAGGGACGCCTCGACGTTGTAGGAGACGTAGCCGCCCGTGAACTTGTCGACGCCGATGATGGCCCCGTTGGGCACGAAGTGCAGGTTGCCGTCGATATCGCGTACGGTCGTCATTCGCAGGCCGAATTCATCGACCGCGCCCGTCGCGGAATACGGTCCGGCGGTGATCTTGACGAAGTCGCCCACGGCGTATTGCCCCTCGAAGAGGATGAAGAATCCGGAGAGTGTGTCTTTGATCAGACTCTGAGCACCGAAGCCGACGGCCAGGCCGGCAATGCCCGCGCTGGCGAGAAGCGGCGTCGCAATGTTGCGGCCGAGCAGCTCAGACGCCGCGGCGAGCACCGCAAAGAAGAAGACGATGTACTTGGTGAGATTGCGCAGCAGCGCGCCGATCGTGTGAGCTCGCTTCCGCGTAGCCAGTATCTTTGGAGTGAGATCGGCGCTCTCTTTGGCGCCGATTTGGACGGCCTTGTTGATGAAGTACGTGGCCAGCTCGTAGATGATCAGGCTCGTGACCAAAATCAGCACGAGCGAGAAGCCCTTCGATACCAGCCACTTCGCGGTCTGCTCCGCCGTCGGCAAGAGCCCGCCGATCCACACCATGATGCTTCTCCTTGCGGCAGCCCTATCTCAAGACCGGCATTATCTCACAAGGCGGGCAACCGTGCCCGGGTGCTGGTGTCGCCCGGCATCGCCCTGTGCTGGTGTCGCCCGGCATCGCCCGCGCGCTCATGACAAGAATGAGCGGCGACCCGTAGGTCGCCGCTGTTGATCGCTATTCAGGCCTGGCGTCCGATGCGCCGGACTAGTCCTCCGCCTTGACGAACCTGTCCTTGAGCTTCTCCATGACCTCGGGCATCGTTGTGTATTCCATCTCATCCAGCCCGAGGCGATGAGGCTCGAAGGGGCCGTGCCGGCGCAGGTAGTCGGCAACATCCAGCGCCGTCTGGCGCGCGTTGTCGTAGCTCCTGTCGGCGAACATGTCGCGGGGCGTTCCCAGGATGCCGTCCTGGGTCAGCTGGAAGCCGAGGGCCACGACTCGCGGGGGCCCGTCAAAACGCGTCGGCGTATCGTCAGCCGTGCCGACCGGCATCAACGGGCCGTGGTGAGAGCCGCGCATCCATCCGGCCACGGTGTGCGGGAAGGCAAAGGGCTCGAGCGCCTCGCCCACGGCGGGCAGGCCGCTTTGGCACCGCACGATCATAACCGGATCGTCCTTGCCGACGTAGCGGCCGGCGATCTCATGCAGCTTCTGCGTCGAGGTCGCGGCGACTATCTCGTCGTTGGACTTGCGCATGACGTTCTTTATCACGAAGCGGCTCGGCGCCCCTATGAATACCAGCATGTCGTACATCTCCTCCGGCAGCGAGAAGACGACTTCCTTGTGGTCGCGCAGATCGTGCACGCGGAACTTGAAGCCGTCGTGCATGCCCTTGTCGATGACGAGGCCGATCGTGTTGAACGGATCGGCGAACATCTTATAGAGCGGCATGTTCCAGGCGCCCGGCTCCGTCTTGTCGGCCGCGTAGACGATGATCGGCTCGGCGGGGCGCACGTCGATGTCGAACTCCGCGCAGCCCGGGCCCATCCCCTTGACGTTGCCTGAGAAGGCGTCTGAGAGGAGATCCTGGCCCGCTCCGTACTGGGACAGCTTCTTGGCCACCTCGGTGATGGCCACGAACGAGTCCCAACAGAACTTGTGGATTTCCTCGCTGTCGGGGCCCTTCTGGTGGGTCATGATGAAGACGATGTCGTCGCCCACCTTGCTTCGATAGTAGTCGACGATCAGTCCTGAGCTCTTGGCCTGGGCCATGCGCTCGTCGGCCTTGGCCAGCAGGTCGGGGTGCACGTCGGAGTGACCCACCCATCCCCCTACGTCGGCCTTGATGACGGAAAGCGTGTACTTGCCCATGCAGTGTACCTCCTCCTCGGTCGGCCTCGGATTCCCCTTGGAGCGCGAGACCTCACGCCAGCCAACTTCCGTCCGCCGCCGCCTCGCTCCCGCCACCGCGCCCACCAGCACGGCTGCTCACGCGGCCTGGGCCTTCTGATACAATTGCGCGGACCGCAGCGGGCGACGCCCCTGGCATGTGTTCGAAAGGCGAGTGCAAGAAGATACCAAAGGCGGCGACATTGGAACAGGCAGAATGGTATCAGCTTAGTGCTGACAAGGCAATTTCGCGGCTGGACGTGGACCCCGGCACCGGCCTGAGTGCCGCCGAGGCCGCGTCACGCCTTCAGAAGTATGGCCCCAACGTACTCCACGAGCACCGCGGACCGGGGCCATTGTCCATTCTCCTGTCGCAGTTCAACGACTTCCTCGTCTGGGTCCTGATCGCGGCCGTCGTCGTCTCGATCTTCGTCCTGGGCGAGTTGCTCGACGGGATCGCGATTCTGGTGATCGTCGTGCTAAACGCCGTCCTCGGCTTCGTTCAAGAGTACCGAGCGGAGTCGGCGCTCGCCGCCTTGCGCGAGCTTGCGGCGCCCAAGGCCACCGTGATGCGCGACGGCTCGCCGGTCGAGGTGGAAAGCTCGGAGCTGGTGCCCGGCGACGTTATTCTCCTCGTCGCCGGAGACCACATCCCGGCCGACGCGCGCCTGGTCGAGGCGGCAAGCCTGCGCGTTGACGAGGCCTCTCTGACGGGCGAGAGCGGCGGCGCGAGCAAGCACGACGAAGCGATCGATGCGTCCTCCTTGGCCCTCGGAGACCAGAAGAACATGCTATTCGCGGGCACCGTCGCCGTGGCGGGCCGCGGGCGCGCCCTCGTCGTGGCGACGGCCGAGCGCACGCAGATGGGGCAAGTCGCCGAGATGATTCAGGTCGAGGACGTGAAGACGCCCTTGCAGCTGGAGCTGAAGGACGTCGGGATGAAGATCGGTTTCTTAGCGATGGGCGTCTGCGTGCTCGTCTTCGCCGCCGGCGTGCTGAGGGGCAACGCGCCCGCCTTGATGTTCTTGATCGCGGTCAGCCTCGCCGTGGCGGCGATCCCGGAGGGGCTGCCCGCAATCGTGACGATCTCGCTCGCCTTGGGCGTGCAGCTGATGGCGAAACGCAACGCGATCGTGCGCAAGCTCCACGCCGTCGAAACCCTCGGTGCGACGTCGATCATATGCACCGACAAGACCGGAACGCTGACTCGAAACCAGATGAGCGTTGTTCGCCTCTTCGCGGCAGGCAAGCTGTTTGACCTCGAGGAAGAGAGGCCTGACCTGCGCGATGCGCCCGCCGATCTCGTCCGCTGGGCCGGCATCGTCTCGCTTCTGTGCAACGACGCGGCGCGCGGCGCCAACGGCTCCCTCGTCGGCGATCCCACCGAGACGGCCCTCTTTGCCGCGGCCGACAAGCTTCTCACCGAGCCGATCGTCAGCGGGCGCATCCACGAGGTCGCCTTCGACTCCGAGCGCAAGCGCATGTCTACGGTGAATCGACTTGATGGAAAAGTCTGGGTGCTGGCAAAGGGCGCCCCCGAGGCCATTCTGCCGCGCTGCGACCGGCTCCTCGACGCCGAGGGCATGCGCGTCGCCTCTCCCGCGGACCGCGAAGACCTCCTGACCAACGCCGCCGAGCTCGCCGAAGAGGGATACCGAACGCTCGCCTTGGCCTACCGTGAGATCGACGAGGCCGAATCGAAGGCTCCGGCCGGCGAGCTCGAGAAGGGCCTCGTCCTTGTGGGCATCGTCGCCATGGTCGACCCGCCCAGGCCGGAGGTGGCCGACGCCATAGCCGCCTGCCACAACGCACGAATCCGCGTCGCGATGGTCACGGGCGACCATCTTCTGACGGCAAAGACCATCGCGCATCGCATCGGCCTCGGGGACGGACGCGCCGTGTCGGGCGCGGACCTAAACGAGATGTCCGACGAGCAACTCGCCGAGGCGGTGGACGACATCACCGTCTACGCGCGAGTCGATCCGTCCCACAAGATGCGTATCGTCAACGCCCTGAAGAGCAAGGGGCAGGTCGTCGCCATGACCGGCGACGGCGTCAACGACGCCCCCGCCCTGAAGCGTGCCGACATCGGTGTGGCGATGGGCGACATCGGCACCGACGTCACCCGCGAGGCCTCGGACATGGTGTTGGCCGACGACAACTTCGCGACCATCGTGCGCGCCGTGCGCGAGGGACGCATGATCTTCGACAACATCCGCAAGTCGATCCTCTTCCTTCTCTCGTGCAACGCGAGCGAAGTGCTGATCATGCTGGTGGCGATGGTCTTCGTAAGCAAGCCGGCGCTCTTGCCGCTTCAGATTCTGTGGATCAATCTGATCACGGACGGCCTGCCCGCCCTGGCCCTCGGCAGCGACCCTCCGTCATCTCGACTGATGCAGCGGCCCCCCAGGTCGGCCGCGGAGAAGATCCTGTCTCCCGTGAGGCTTGGTCAAACCGCCTGGTACGGGGCGCTTATCACCGCCGGCGGCATCGCG
>DYIV01000121.1 GCA_020723435.1 Slackia heliotrinireducens
GTAGAGGCCGGTCTCAGAGTCGAAGTAGGCGTTGTTGGCACCAGAGTAGCGCAGCGGATTGTAGAGCGTGCCCGTTGAGTCGGTGGCATTCCCGAACTCATCGTATGAGTACTCAGCGACTACCGTCCCGCTTGAGTTCACGACCTTCCTGACGTCTCCCCGCTGGTTGTAGACGAAATAGTAGATGCTGCCGGCCTGTTCCATGGCCAGGGCCTTTCCGGTACCCGGGTCCCTGATGTATCTGACCTTGACGACGTTGTTGACATCGTACTCGAGAGCGATGTTTCCTTGGGAATCGTACGCATAAAACGTCGAGGTAGCGGTACCGGAAGCAGGGATGGAGCGCTTCTCGTAGCGGTTGTCGTTGCCGTCGTAGACGAACTCGACGCTATCGCCGTTGGGTTTGACCACCTTGGCCAGCCTATTCTTGGCATCGTATGAATAGGTCGTGATGCCTTCTGTGTTGGAGGCCTCCAACACCAGGTTCCCATTCTCGTCATGCGAATACGTGATGTACTCGGCGTCCGGTCTGGTCTCGCTGGTCAGCTGGCTGGCTGCGTCGTATGAGTAGGTAGCGCTGGCCTCTCCCGAGCGGCGCTTGGAGAGGCGATTGCCCAGGTCGTCATACGCATAGGCCACGATCGAGCTGTCCGGATTGGTGACCAGTGTCAGGCGAGACAGATCGTCGTATCCGTAGCTTGTGGTGGCGGTGCCGTCTGTGGTTTTGGTTATGTTTCCCCGCTGATCGTAGTCGCAGTCGTAGCGGGCAAGCTGCGTGGAGCTGTAGCTGGTGGTCATCGAGGTGATCTTGGATGTCGCATCGTACGCCACCGCAGTAACCAGATTGCCAGAGAGCGCGCTTTGGCTCGTTCTCCTTCTGGCCGAATCGAAGCCGAAGACGGTCAGGGTCGCATCGCCGAAGTAGATGGTGGTCAGGGCGGAGTTAGCATCGTATGCGTACCAGACGGCCTTGGAGGAGCCGCCGACGGAGTCTGAAAGGCCCGTGAGGTTGCCGTTGTCATCGTATCCAAAGCTCATCTCCACGCCCTTGCGGTCGGTCAGGGATGTCATGTTCGACCTGCCGTCGTACTCGGCGGCGGTGGCCGCCACCGGGACGGTGGTGTCGGTGGTCACTGTCGAGGCCGTGAGGTTACCCAGAGCATCGTATGCGAAGCTCTCCTTGATGGGATTGGTCGTGCCGGCGGTGGCTTCAATGCCGGCCGTCTCTCCCTGCGCGGTGTGGGTTGTCACGATGCTGGTGCCGTTCGGCTGGGTCACAGTCGCTTCCTTGCCTGGCAAACCGTAGCTGGTCAGTGTGGGTGTGGTCTCGAACTGATCGAGGCTTTGCGAGACCTCGCCTGCCTCATTGTACACTTCGGTGGTCTTGGTCTGGATGCCGTCGTTGTTGTAGGTGCGGGTGGTCTCGTTGGCATCGGCATCATATGAATACTGGGTGACCGTGGCCAACGGGTCGGTGACTGCTGTCAGGTTGCCATTGTCATCATATGCGAAGGCCGAGTTTGCGCCTGCCGCGTCAGCTTCGTTGGTTCGGTTCTTGGCCCCGTTGTATGTCTGCACATCGGTTTGACCCAGCTCGTCAGCCGAGACCACCTCCTGGCCACCAGCGCCTTTGATAAGCATGCCGGTGCCTTCGTTCGCACCGATCTTGATGGTCGCTCCGGCAGCATCGTACTTGTAGGCCTGGAAGGTGCCATCGGGGGCAGTCTCCTTCGCAAGACGATTGAGTGCATCATACTCAAACGTCGTCGCGCCGCCTGCCGGGTTGGTCTCAGTCGTCTTGTTGCCTGCTGCATCGTATGCGTAGGTCGTGTGTGGTGTGTCAGAATATCTTGGAGACTTATTAATCATACAAACCGCTGTAGATTTGTCTGGGAGGAGACTGTGGGAAGAAAGCCGTTCAAGACCCCCGACGAGAAGATGCAGATCGTGCTTTGTGTCCTTCGTGGGGAAACGACCCAGGTCGACATCGCCAGACGCCTGCAGATGAGCCAGACCACCATCGCCAAGTGGCAGAAGCAGTTCCTTCAAGGCGGGCGCGAAGGTTTGGCCCGGGGGGACAACGCCCGCGGGACGGTCGAGCAGCGGGAAGAAGAGCTGGCCGGGGAGGTCCAAGAGCTGATGACCGCTCTCGGAGAAGCCCACGCCGAGCTCAGAGTCTGGCGGAAAAAGGGGGGTCTTTACCCCCGTTCCAGGAGCTAGAGGAGATCCGCACCGCTTTCGGGATCTCGGTGGCCCGATTCTGCGCTCTCGTGGGCGTTCCCGCCTCAACTTGGTACTACTGGCGCGCCGCCCACGCGGCCGGCAGAGAGCTTCGCCGCTGGCCTGCTCCGGTCGTAGACCCCCTAGAGGAGCTCGCCGCAGAGTATGCCTACCGCTTTTCAGCATGGGGACACCGTAAGCTTTGGGCCATGATGAGGGCAAGCGGCACCCGTGCCTCGGCCTCTTCGGTCCGACGAGCTCTGGCTAGGAGAAACCTGCTGCTTCCGCCAGGATATCAGGGGGAACGCAGGAAACTGGCGCTGATACGCAAGGAGACCTTCCTTACCCCGCCCACGAGACGCAACCGGGTGTGGCAGATCGACTTTACCGAGTTTGAGACGGCCGCCAGCGGTACGTGGCGCATCTGCCCGGTCATCGACTACGTAACCAAGCTGTGCCTGGCCGCGCCCGTGTCGGGCACCTCTACCGCTCGTGACGCGATCGTGGCGATCGAATTGGCGATCGAGACCGCAGAGGAGCTCTTGGCCGGCCCGCTCGCAGACGACTGCGTCCATCACGAGACGGGGGAGCTTCAACCACTTGTGCTGGTCACAGACAACGGGCCTGCCTTCAAGAGTTCTGACTTCGCGGGCTTCGTGGCCGCGCGTGATCACCTGACTCACGTTAGGACCCGCTACCGGGCGCCGGAGACAAACGGTGTGGTGGAGCGCTTCATCCAGACCATGAAGTATGAGCACCTGTACCGCCTCGAGGTCGCCGACGCCGCGGCGCTGATGGACGAGCTCGCCTTCTATGTGCCCTTCTACAACACCGTACGGCCTCATGAGACTCTCGCTCACGCCCAGCCGATGCAAAAACACGTCGAAGAACCACACCTATTTTCGGGGAAAAGTCTCCAAGAAAGTTGACGCGGGACACGGGATGTGACCGCACATAGTACTACATCATACTTGCAGTGTACACCGACATCATACTGCTGGCTCAGCAAGGAGGCAATCAGATTAGGCGGATTGGATGTGGTGGGGTGGCTACTCGTCGAGTTGTCTAAGCGCGCCGGCCTTGCAGACAGCCCGGCAGACGCCGCAGCTTGCACACATCAGCGGATCGATCTCGGGCATCGCTCCGCCCGCTCGGTTGACAGCCGCCCCGGCGCGTCGATACTACGAAGCATGAGAGCCAGCGTCGTCATCGTCACCTACAACCGCATCGCCATGCTGCGCGAGTGCATGGAATCGGTCTTGGCCAACACCGGCGACATCGAGCACGAGATCATCGTCTGGGACAACGCCTCGACCGACGGCACCGGGGAGTACCTGCGCGAACTGGCAGAGACGCATCCTCATCTCAGTATCGTCACCAGCGAGATGAACGTCGGCCTCAACGGTGTCGCCCTGGGCACCCAGCGCGCCAGCGGCGACTACATCGTCAAGATGGACGACGACGTGGTGGAGGTCCCGCCGGGATGGCTCGCCGAGATGATACGTTCCTTCGAGCGGGTTCCCGGAGCCGGGTTTCTGGCGACCAACGTCGTCCAAGACGAGGCCACCCAGGGCGGAAAGCCGCCCGACGATCTCTATGCCGCCATCGACTATGGCGAGGGCGTCGTCATCGAGCACGGCCCGGCGGGCGGCTGGTGTAACATCACCTCCCGCGCGGTCGTCGATCGGATCGGCGGATTCAAAGAGATTCCCGGCAGGATCTTCTTCTCGGAGGACGGCGAGTTCGCCCGGCGGTGCCTGCTGAGCGGATTGCACATCGGCATCATCCGCAACGTTACCGTGCGTCACTTGTGCAACGTCGAGATGAACCGCCGCTACGGATACCTCGACCTCTGCAAGCTGAAGTACTCCGACGATTCTCACTACAAGCCGGCGTTGGAGGAGACACTTCGGGCCATGGCTGAGGAAGAGGCAGAGCAGGGCGCGGACTCGGAGTGACAAAGCCGCAGGCCCAGCCCTGCGCCAGGGTCGCCAATCCTTGACCCACCCAACGAGCGCCAATATAATTGTCGATGCCGCTTTCGCGGCACACGGGGATATAGCTCAGCTGGGAGAGCGCTACGCTGGCAGCGTAGAGGTCACCGGTTCGATCCCGGTTATCTCCACCACGTGAACATCGGACGATTCGCCACAACGGCAATGGCGATCATGCCCCACACCGACGTCGAGGCCGCCCTATCCCTCGCACTCTCCCTTGACGTGCCTTTCTGGCCCCAGCTGCCTCACCTCGGTTTCGAAGAGGACATGTACGTGCAATCCCTTGCCGGATTCCCGGGCGTGCAAGTCGATACCTCACAGCAGCGGATCTTCTTCGACAAAGACGCCTTCATCGCGGAGCTGGACGCCTACCTCGCGGGGCAAGACCCACCCCTTGTCAGTGCCATCGGCTACGAGCCTTTCATCGGCAGCGATCTCTCCAAGTACCCAGCGATCCGAGGCCAAGTGATGGGTCCGATCTCCTGCGGATTCCGCCTCATCGACCAGGGCAAGAAGCCGGCCATCTACGACGACGATGTCGGTCCGCTGCTGCTCGAATTCGTCGCCCGGCAGGCCAACGCCCAGCTTCACGTGCTGGGAGCGCACAACCCCAACGTCTTCGTCTTCATGGACGAGCCCGGGCTGGGGATGGTCTTCTCCGGCCTGTCCGGCTACACGGAGACGCGAGCCGACGCCGATCTGCGCTATGCGCTGGACTCAGTCGCCGGACCAGTCGCCATACACTTGTGCGGCCAGCCTGACTGGGACTTCCTGCTGCGCCTCCCCATCGCCATGCTGTCGTTCAACGCCTTCGCCTCAGGCAAAACCTTCGTCACGCGCACGGACAACGTGCGAGACTTCATCGATCGAGGCGGGATTCTGTGCTGGGGAATCGTGCCGACGCACGAGGCGATGCTTGAGAAGATATCGACACCGTATCTTGCGGATCAGATGAGCGAGCTGGTCGAGACGCTC
>DYIV01000013.1 GCA_020723435.1 Slackia heliotrinireducens
ACGGTAAACGAGGCCAAACTGAAAGGCCTCCCGACCAGCCGTACCTTCTACTTGGCGATCGCCAAGCGGCCGCAGACGCGGGCCACCGAGGCCTTCCTGGAATACCTTGCCGACGCGGACATGAGACGCGCGCCCGGCCGGCGCAAGAGCTAGATGTACCGCGGGTTCTATCCCTCTTCTGCTTCTTCTTCCTCTTCGTCCATGGAGATCGCCGACGTGGGGCACTCGTCGATGGCTTCCTCGATCTTCGCCATGATTTCGGGGCTCTCCTCGAAGGCGATCACGTAGGCGAGACCGTCGTCACGCAGCTCGAAGACCTCCGGGCAGATGTTCTCGCAGATCCCGTCTCCGATGCACTCGTCATGGTCGATAGTGACCTTCATCTTCGCGCGTCCTCCTTCTTCTGGGCAAAGCGGTCGGGCCAAGACTCGACGGCCTCAGAGGTGCGACACCGTCGCGCGAACCGGCCGTCGGGCCGGAACTTGCGGACATTATAGGTTAAGCCCCAAGTGGTTGCCACCAGAATCGAGAATGAGCTCAAGCAGGCTGTTTGTCGACCTCGGCCCCGGGTATAGTAGCCGCGGGGCCCGCGTCGGCGGGTCCGCGACCGACGGAGGTGGAGCGATGTTCTTCGACAGGGTGCATGAGCCGACCGAGGTTCTCGACCTCGACGAGGGCAGGCTGCTCCTGTCGCGAGCGACCAACGGTGACAAGGTCGCTGTGGCCAAGGTCGACGGGGAATACTACGCGGTCAAGGACCGATGCGTCCACCTCGGCTGCTCGTTGGCGAAGGCTCGAATCGAGGGAGCCACGATCACGTGCCATTGCCACGGCAGCCAATACGACGTGCGCACCGGGGAGCTCCTTCGCGGGCCGGCAACGCATGGTGTAGACTCGTACGCAGTTCTCGTGGACGGTGAAACCGTGTCGATCGAGCCTGCTGCGCGGCGCGAGGCCGTGTAGGGACGAGATGGCACCGGCGCACGCCGTGCCCCAGCCGCCGCACCGCACCCACGAGGTCGTCATCTGACCGGTCGGTCGCCCTCTCGCGGCGAGACAAGTGACGAAGTTGGTGTCTGTGTGAGCAACCTCATAGTGATGCCTGTCTACAACGAAGAGGTTTCGGTTGGGACGGTCTTGATGCACGTGAGACAGATCACCCATGACCCGATCTTGGTTGTCGATGACGGCTCGACGGATGGCTCCGCTCAAGTTGCGGCCGGTGTGGAGGGCGTTGACGTCCTCCATCACGAGCGAAACGAAGGCTACGGTAGATCGCTGATCGATGCGTTTGCCCGCGCCTGCGCCGGCGACTTCTCGTCGGTGGTCACGCTCGACTGCGACGAGCAGCATGACCCATCGTTGATCCCTCTCTTCTCAGAGATGGTGATGGAGTGGGACATAGTAAGCGGCACCCGATATGCGCCGGAGAGCATCGCGATAGGCCGGGCGCCGGACGGCAGGCGCAGGATCAACGAAACGATCACCGAGGTCATCAACGATCTCACCGGCCTTGGCCTTTCCGACGCGTTCTGCGGTTTCAAGGCGTACAGGACCGAGGCGTTATCGAAGCTCCAATTGAGTGAGCCCGGCTACGGCATGCCCCTGCAGCTGTGGATACAGGCCGCCCGCGCCGGGCTGCGCATCGTCGAGCTTGCCGTCCCGCGCATCTATCACGATGCGGATCGCAGTTTCGGTCTGGACCTTGACGCGCCGGAGCGCCGACTGGACTATTACCGTCGAGTCATTGATGAGGAGATGAGAGTGGCCGGCGGAGGTCAGCGGCAGGCCGAGCCACGGCCGCGCGCAGCCGGTCCGTAGTGGATGGAGAAAGGCGTGCCCGAACCGGACTACTCGATCCCGGAGGTCCCGAGCGGCCTCGTAGCCGTCCCGAGCTTGGCCGGCGCGGCCGACATCGATCGGGCCAACCGCCAGCTTCGCGCGGGCTGGCGCTTCGACGTGGGGGAATCGAGCGCCCAGACGTTCGCGGCCGCCGCGCGTGAGGCGGTGATGGGCGCGGCGCGCCGGTACGCTTCCGTCCGCTCGATAGCGTTTGAAGAACGGCCGGGCCCGCTGATAGTGACGGGTCATCAGCCCGTGCTCTTTCACCCCGGAGTGTGGACGAAGAACTTCACCGTCGATGGACTTGCCCGGCGACTGGGCGGCACCGGACTCAATCTCGTTGTCGACAACGACGCTGCCGGGGATGTGGGTATCGACGTCCCGAGTTGGGACGGCCGCCGGCTGAATCTGTCCCCCCTCCATCTAGCGGGCGCGTCGCCGCCGGACGCGCCTTTCGAGACGATCGAGGCGCCGGCCGAGACGGATCTGCGCGCCGTGACCCGCGCGGTCATGAGCGGTCTGAGCACGCTGAAGGAGCCGGCGCCAGCCCGCAACTTCGGCGCCTTCGCAGAGGCGCTGCTGGACGTGCGGGACGCGGAGGATCTCGGCGATCTCCTGACCCGCGCGAGACGCACATATGAGGCAAACGCCGGTACCGAGGCAATCGCCGGCACCGCCTACGGCGAGTTGCCAGTGTCCAAGGCGTGCGGCACCGATGAGTTCCTCACCTTCTTCCTTTCCGCAGCCGAGCGGATCGAGTCCTTCCGCGACGTCTACAACACGTCGCTTGCGCAGTACCGGGCAGCGCGCGACATACGTTCCGGCGCGAATCCATTCCCCGACTTGGCCGTCGACGGCGACTTGGTCGAGACGCCGTTCTGGCTGATGGACGGGAGGGGCTTGAGGGCGACGTTGTGGCTCAAGCGGGTCGGCGCGCTGTCGATGGTCTGCCACGCGAACGGCTGCAGGGTCGAACTATCGAGGGGCCGCTACGCGGATAACATCGCCGCTCTGCGGCGAGAGGGAATCGAGATCCGGCCCAAGGCCCTAGTCCTGACGCTCTTCGTTCGGATGTTCGTGGCGGACCTGTTCATTCATGGCATCGGCGGGGCCAAGTACGATCGCGTGACCGACGACATCATTCGCGGCCTCTACGGAGTGGAGCCGCCGGGCTACTTCGCGGTGACCGCCACAATGTGGCTGCCGACCGGCGTCGACGTGTCGGGAGGCGAGGCCATCTCGGAGCTGAAGCAGCGCCTGCACGCTCTTGAGCACAACCCGGACAGGTTTGCCGAAGACCCGGCACTGCCTCCGGCGACGCGGCCGCGGATCCGCGAGTTGGCGGCTCGGAAGGCGGTGCTGGTGGCGGCCATCGGACGAGAGGGCGCCGACAAGAAGCAGATTGGCGCCCAGATTCGCGAGGTCAACGCCGGCCTCTCGGAGCTTCTGAGCTCCCTCCGCGCGCAGACGGAGGAGAAGATAGCCGCCGCTGAGCGGGCTGAGGGGTCCAGGCAGGTCGCCCGGCACCGAGACTTCCCCTACTGCTACTGGCCGCCAAGCGCTGTCCAGTCGCTCGTCCATGAGGGACTCGACGCGGCGGACATTCCTGCCGGGAGGTGAGGACAGATTGGATCTGGATGAGTCGAAGAAGCAGACTCGCAATGCCTTCGTCAATCGGGCGATGCTCTACTTGTATCTCTATGACGAGATGCGCGCGGCGATGGGGCCGGAACGGGCCAAGGACGTATTCGTGCGCGCCGTGCGCCGCCGAGGCGCGGACATCGGGGTCAAGTACGCCAATGCCGCGAAGGCCGGGGACTTCGCCTCCGTGGCCGGGACATTCGTCGGCGATTCTCCCTGCGAGGGGGAGCTTTTCGAGCCCGCCGCGGTCGAGGTAACGGCCGATAGCTGCACGTTGACGATGTCGGCCTGCCCGCTCGTGGACGCGTGGCGCGATGCCGGCGTCGATGATGATGAGGTCGCGCTCATGTGCCGCCTTGCGGCCGAGATCGACTTCGCCACCTTCGAATCGGTCGGACTGGCGCTTCAGATGGATGAGAAGATCGGGGAGGGCGCCCGCTCCTGCAGGCTCATGCTGCGACGAGGCTAGCCGGTCGCTGCTACTCCTAGGTGCTAGAATGATACTGGCAGGTGAAGAAGTATATGGCGGACGGCCTAGACCTTCGAGGGAAGGTCGAGCTCAGACAGAGACAGATACTCGCCCCGCAGGTCTTCCAGAGCCTACGGGTGCTTGGCTTGCCCGCTGTGGAGCTGCGCGCTCTAGTCGAGACCGAGCTCAACGAGAACCCGGTCCTCGAGGTCGAGGACTTCTCGGAACGCGACGACGAGGAGTCATCCGCCGAGGAAGAACCCACAGCCGACGAGGAGCCGCCCGGAGAAGAGGAGATGGCCTGGGAGGAGTTTGCCGAGCACCTGGACGCAGGTGAACCTCCACCGGCGGGCGTGGCGGCGCGTGATTCGGAGACTGTCGACGCGGCAAGCCTGATAGCTCAGCCGACGACTCTGCAGGATCACCTGATCTTCCAACTTCACCTAAGCGACTTGACGGCCGAAGAGGAGAAGATCGGCGAAGCCATCATCGGCAGCGTCGACGACGACGGCTACTTCACGCGCAACATCACGGAGATCGCAGCGACGTACAAGGTCGACGAGGAGCGCGTGGAGAGGGCCCTTGCGGTAATCCAAGGA
Source organism: Slackia heliotrinireducens (assembly GCA_020723435.1). Taxonomy (GTDB): domain Bacteria; phylum Actinomycetota; class Aquicultoria; order DYIV01; family DYIV01; genus DYIV01. Next base: position 4,552 of record DYIV01000013.1, read on the forward strand.
TTCGATCCGCCCGGGGTGGCGGCTCGCGATCTGACGGAATGTCTCAGAATCCAGCTTATCTACCTGGGCATCGAGGATGAGAGGGTCTCGGCTATCGTCACCGATCATCTCGACGACTTGGCGCGCAAGCGCTATGAGGTCATCGCGCGGCGCCTGAAGGTGAGCGTCGAGACGGTTCGCGACTACGCCGCGCTGGTTCGGTCCTTGTCCCCCAAGCCGGGCGCTCTGTTCCGGACTTCGTCGGCGACCCAATACATCATGCCCGACGTTGTCGTCCGCGAACTCGACGGGCGACTCACGGTTCTCGGCAACGATGAGGCCGTTCCGACCCTGCGCATCAGTCCTCTCTACCGGAGGCTGCTGGCTGCCGGCCAGGCCGACGATCAGACGCAGCAGTACGTGAAGGGCAAACTCAAGTCGGCGATGGAGTTGATCAAGTCACTCGACCGGCGCAAGGACACGCTGGTAAGGATCGCGAAGCTAATCGTCTCACACCAGCGCGACTTCTTCGTGGAAGGCCCGCGGGCCCTGCGGCCGCTCACCCGCGCGCAGGTGGCGCGCGAGCTTCAGATGCATCCCTCCACCGTCAGCCGAGCGCTTGCGGGCAAGTACATCGCCACGCCGTTCGGGACGTTTGAATTCAAGTACTTCTTCGCCGGCGGCTATCAGCTGGTCTCCGGAGAAGACGTCTCCGCGACGTCGGTCAAGAAGCACATCCGCGACCTGATCGAGGCCGAGCCCGCCGGCAAGCCGCACAGCGATCAAAAACTGGCCGAGCTGCTACGCTCTCAAGGATTCGAGATCTCGCGCCGCACCGTGGCGAAGTATCGCGACGAGCTGAGGATAGAGCCGTCCTATCGCAGGAAGAGGTGACGGCCGCCTGAGCTCGATCGCTTCCCAGCGGGGCCAGACGCGTGACGTCGTGATCATCGCGGCGATGATGTTCTTCATCACGCTGCTGCACTACTACACCGATTTCAACGCGACGGCGCTGCATATTCTATATCGTCGTCTGTACTACATCCCGATCATCTACGCTTCGTTCCGCTTCGGCTTACGCGGCGGCGTCGCCACCTCGATCGCGGCGAGTCTCCTGTTCGCGCCACACGTGGCGTTGGGCATCGCCACCGAGGGCGCGGAGATTGACAACTGGCTGGAGATAATCCTCTTCAACGGAGTCGCGATCGTCGCCGGCGGGCTGGTGGAGGCCGAGCGCCGCCAGATGGCCAACTACAATGCCGTCTCGTCTCAGCTGGAGACGGCCTATAGGAAACTCGAGGAGCGGGCCCTCGCCCTGTCGAGCCTTCAGAACTACACGAAGAGCATTCTTGAGTCGACCACCAGCGGCGTGCTCTCAGTCGACGTCGACATGCGCATCGTCGCCTGCAACAAGGCCGCCTCCGAGATCTTCGGCATGGACGAAGCGGACATCATAGGGAGCAGACTGTTCGAGCTGTGCAAGGGCGACACCGACATGTGCCAGCAGGTGCAGCGCGTCGTCGACGGGGAGCGCGAGCGCGTCGACACGGAGATGACCCTGACCAACGCGCAAGGGCGCATCATTCCGGCCACGGTCAGCGTCGCCCCGCACAAGGATCTGGGCGGCGGCAAGATCGGGGCGGTCGTGACGGTGGAGGATCTGACGGAGATCCGCGAGCTGACCGAGCAACTTCTGCGTGCTGATCGCCTCGCGGCAATGGGGGAACTGGTCGCGGGCGTCGCGCACGAGGTCCGCAATCCCTTGGGCACCATCCGAGCGAGCATGCAGCTGATCGAGGACGAGAAGGCGCAGGCGGCTTCCGTTGCCGAGCTGGCGCCAATCGTGATGCAGGAGATCGACCGGCTCGATCGCGTGATCAGGACGCTGCTCGACTTCGGACGTCCGTCGAAGCCCGTCTTCAAGAAGGCCGATTTGAAGGGAATCATCGATGACGTGATCCTGTTCGTCGGCAACTACGCACGGGGCGCCCGCGTCACAATCTCGGCGAAGACCGCCCGCGACGTGCCGCTGGTGTGGGCCGACGGGGAGCGGCTCAAGCAGGTCTTCATCAACCTGATATTCAACGCCGTACAATCGATCTCGGACGGCGGTCGCGTTGAGATAACGGCGGAGCCGGACGACGCCTTCGTCCGCGTGCAGGTGCGCGACAACGGCCTGGGGATTCCCGCGGACGCGCTGCCCAAGATCTGGGACCCGTTCTATACGACTCGTGAGGACGGTACCGGGCTCGGGCTGGCCATCGTTCACAGAATCATAGACGAGCACAGCGGGTATATCAGCGTCGAGAGCGAAGCGGGCAAGGGCAGTGTCTTCACCGTGCGCCTTCCGATCGAGCCTCGCGGTAGGACCGCGGAGGTGGCGCGCAAACCCAGCGAAGAGGCGGCCGAGGCTTCGCAGTCGAAGAAGAGCCCGCGAGAAACGTAGGAGCCGGGACGGACTATGCCAAACGAGAAGCTGCTCATCGTCGATGACGAGAAGAACATGCGGACAGTGCTGCGGCGTGCGCTGTCGGCCGAAGGCTACGAGGTCTTCGAGGCGGCCACCGGCAAGGAAGCGCTGGACGTGCTCACCGACGTCATGCCCGATCTGATCGTGATGGATCAGAAGATGCCGGAGATGGACGGCCTCACGGCGCTGAAGAAGGTGAAGCGCCTCCTGCCGTCTCTGCCCGTCGTCATCCTCACGGCGCACGGCAACGTGCAGAGCGCGGTAGAGGCCGTGAGGGCGGGAGCCACCGAGTATCTGACCAAACCTTTCGACCTCGACGAGCTGAAGCTCGTCGTCTCCAAAGCCCTCGGCGTGCGGGACCTGTTCCGAGAGGTGGACACTCTCCGAGCGGAGCTGAAGAGAGAGTACGATCTGGCGACGATAGTCGGCCAGAGCGACCAGATGCGCGACATCTATGACGTTGTGAAGAAAGTAGCGACGACCAACGCGACGGTCATGGTCTACGGCGAAAGCGGAACCGGCAAGGAACTCGTGGCCCGCGCGGTGCACGAGTACTCGAGGCGGTCGAAGAAGCCGTTCATTCAGGTCAGCTGCGCCGCGCTGCCGGAGACTCTGCTCGAGAGCGAGCTGTTCGGCTATGAGAAGGGCGCCTTCACCGGCGCCAACACGGCGAAGAAAGGTCGCTTCGAGCTGGCGGACGGGGGAACGCTCTTTTTGGATGAGATCGGCGACATCTCACCGGCGATCCAGGTCAAGCTGCTGCGTGTGCTTCAAGAGAAGACCTTCGAGCACCTCGGGGGGACCAAGACGATCAAGGTCGACGTTCGGATCGTCGGAGCCACCAACCGCGATCTGCAAGAGGCGATCGCCGACGGCACCTTCCGTGAGGATCTCTACTACCGCCTCAACGTGGTGCCGATCACCGTCCCGCCGCTTCGCGATCGAAAGGAGGACATACCGCTGCTCGTCGCCCATTTCCTGGAGAAGCTGGGAAGCAAGCGCAAGATGAGCAAGGAAGCGATGGCGCGGCTGGTCGCCTACGGGTGGCCCGGCAACATACGCGAGCTGGAGAATACGATCGAACGAGCGGTGATCCTCGGCTCGGGCGACGTGATCTTGCCCGAGCACCTGCCGGCCGAGCTGCGGGCGGAACCCGTCCCGGGCGGTCCGCCGGTCCCTATCGAGCTGCCGTCGGAGGGGATCGTCCTGGAGAATCTGGAGAAGGACCTCCTCGAGCAGGCGCTGCGCCGCGCGGGGTCCAACCAGACGAAGGCGGCGAAGCTGTTGGGCATCAGCCGTCACGAGCTGCTCTACCGGATGGAGAAGTTCGGTTTGCACGGTCCCGCCAAACGGTCCTAGAATTGGCGGTGCCCCACGGTTGAGACAAAGACCCGTCCTGGGCAGCGGGTATCAAGTTGGAGCGATACTTGCTCGATACTTCGAGTGCCGGCAGGGCGCGACCGGCCAGAAGTGACAGCAGGACGTCTAGGAGCGCGTCGTGCTACGCAGACACAAGAAGCTATGCATCGCAGTAAGCCTGTTGGTGGCGCTCACATCCATTCCCTCGCCGGCCGGCGCGGCCACGCTTGCCCAAAGGAAGGCCGAGGCGAAGATCGTTGCCGACCGCCTCGTCTCCATGGACGCGAGTCTCACCGCGATCACCAAGGAGTATGAGGCGGCCTACGCGCGTCACGAGGAATTGTCCGTTCGCGTTGAGGAGCTGCGGCGACAGCTCTCCATGACTGAGCGGGAGCTTCTTGTCGATCAGGACCGGCTCAATAACCGCGTCGCCGACATCTACAAGTCCGGCAAGATCAATCTGATCGACGTTATCGTCGGCGCCAACAGCTTCGATCAGTTCGTGACGCGTCTCCAGTTCCTGGCGAGGATTGTGGAGCTGGACGCCGAGACGGTGCGCAACGTCGAGCTGCTGAAGTCAAGTATCGCGTCGGCCGAGGCGTCGGTAGTCGCGCAGCGCGACGAGCAGCGCGTGCAGTTGGTGATAGCACAGTCAAAGAGCCAAGAGATCGAGCAGCGGCTCAAGGACGAGCGCGTCTTGCTGACCAAGATCAAAGCCGACATCAAGAAGCTGGCCGAGGCCGAACTGGCGAGAAGACGCGCGCTGGCCGCCGCGAAGTACAGCACGCAATCGAGCGCAAAGGTGGGCGCCGATTTCGTCTTCCCCGTCGCCTTCCCATACAGCTGGTCCGGCGACGACTGGCACGCCCCGCGCGTGGGCCATCTCCATCAGGGCACGGACATCTTCGCGGCGAAGGGCACGCCACTCTACGCCGTCGTTAGCGGCGAGATCCAGCGTGCGCACCATACCGAGCACGGACTTGGCGGCATAACGCTGTGGGTCTACGGCGACGACGGCAACCACTACTACTACGCCCACATGGACAGGATCAAGTCCGGCATCTCAGATGGCGTGCGCGTTCGAGCCGGTGACGTGGTCGGCTGGGTCGGCAAAACAGGCAACGCGCGGACGACGCCGCCGCACGTGCACTTCGAGATCCATCCTGGCGGTGGCGACGCGATAAATCCGATCCCCATCCTCAGCAAGTACGGGCGACTCTCCTAGCTCCCGCCGTTCCGGAGTCACAGCGAGGTCGCACCGTCTCCGGCTCGCGCAAGAGCTTGCCTGACATCCTCCAGCAGGTCGGTCTCATCCTCTATCCCAACCGACAGTCGCACCAGGTCGGGCGTGATGCCCAGCCTTGAGCGCAGTTCCGGCTCGAAGCACGCGTGTGTCATGGCAGCCGGGAGGCACGCGAGCGACTCGACGCCGCCCAGACTTTCCGCCAGCGAGAAGAGGCGCAGGTTCTCCAGAAAGGCGTGGGCGGCGGCCTCTCCACCTCGTATTCTGAAAGAGACAATCCCGGACGATCCGCTCATTTGCCGTGAGACAAGGACGGCGTCGTTGCCGGCGACATGGCTCGGATGGTAGACGGCGAGCACGCAGTCTTGAGCCGCGAGGAAGTCCGCGACAACACGCGCGTTCGCCTCGTGGGCCTCCATTCGAAGCGCGAGCGTCTTGATTCCCCGGATCGTGAGGTAACAGTCGAAGGGCGAGGGCACGGCGCCCGCCGCGTTCTGAATGAACTTCAGGGACTGGTAGCTGTCGTCGTCGCTGGTGGCGACTAGTCCTCCCACGACGTCGCTGTGGCCCGCCAGGTACTTCGTCGAGCTGTGCACGACGATGTCGGCGCCGAGGTCCAGCGGCCGTTGGAAGTAGGGCGTGGCGAACGTGTTGTCGACGACGACCAGCACGCGTTCCCCGACAGCCCGCTTCAGGGCCGCGATGTCTGCGATCTTGAGCAGCGGGTTGGTCGGGGTCTCAAGGAAGAGCATTCTCGTCGATTCGCTGACTAGCGCGCCGACCGCCTCCGGGTTCGACGAGTCGGCAAGCGTGAAGGCAACGCCGCGTCTCACCATGTCCTGCGTGACGAGACGATACGTTCCGCCGTAGACATCGCCGGAGAGTATCAAGTGGGATCCGGCAGGAAGCAGCGAGAAGACGGCATGAGTCGCCGCCATACCCGAGGCGAATGCCAGACCACGTTCGGCGCCCTCGAGGGCGGCGATAAGCTCCTCGAGCGCCGCGCGCGTGGGGTTCGCGGTGCGCGAATACTCGAACCCTTGGTGACGTCCCACCCCATGCTGCGTGTACGTGGTGCTCAGATGGATCGGGGGGATGGTGTCTCCGGTGCCCGGATCGGGGTCCTGACCGGCATGGACGGCCCTCGTGCGGAACCGCATGCGGGACGGCTCGGCGCTCATTCGACCCCTCCGAGTCGCAGGGCGTCGTGCAGCAAGGAGTTGCCATCGCACTTGAAGCAGTGGTTCTCCGTTCCCGATGGAAGGCCGGCGGCGTGGACGATGTCGGCCGCCTCAAGAACGGTATCGACGTACCAGTTGGCGCTCGGCGCACGGTGGCCCGCCAGCCTGGAGCCCGGATTCGGCGACCACACGAACGGGACGACGTTGGCTCCGATCTCAGTGAGGCGCCGGACTCCCCGCAGGAAGGTGTCTCGGGGCTCCAGGCCCATGACGAGCACCCCGTAGACGTTGCCGGCTCCGAATACATCGACGGCGGTCACAATCGAATCGACGAACTCGGCGTGGCTCATCGCGTCGGACTTGCCCGGGCAGATGGCGCGATAGAGCGCATCGTCCCATATCTCCATCGAGAAGCCGATCGCCCCGATGCCGCTCGCGTGGTAGGCGCCGATCTCGTCCGGCGTGCGCGCGGGGGAGGGCAGGATCGTGCCCGGGATGGTCTCGCGCCCGGTCCTGTCGCGCATGGCGGACAGAATCCGTTCGATTAGCCTCATCTCCGTTTCTCGTTTGAAGCAGCCCCCGGTGAGCAGGACGTGATTGACGGCTCCGTCATCGAAGCCGGCCCTCGTCACTTCGCCGATCTCATCGACGCCTTTCTTCTTGATGACCGAGTCGTAGGTGTCCGATGTCGATACGAGATTGCAGAAGAGGCACTGACGGCCCCGGGCGAAATGGCTGCAGTAGTTCTGGTAACAGAAGAAGAGGCAATCCTCGCCTCCGATCTGGCCGACAGTGGCCATACGATGCCCGGCGCTTGTGAGGTCCTCGTAGAACCCGGGCCTTGGAAGCCACCTGATCTCGCATGCCCGCTCTCCGTTGGAGGACAGCACGAGGCGGCCGTCTTGACTGTCGACCAGATGAGGAGATCGGCTGTTCTGCCGGAACTGTACGATCGTGCCGTCGGGCAGAACGAAGTCGTCCGGCAGGTAGGTTCCGGAGTGGTCTTCAAAGTCCCATCCGAACAGGCCGTGGTTCTGCTCCTTGTAGTGCACACCAACCTCTAGCAGGGCTTCGGTTGTGGCCCTGACCCCTTCCACCAGCAGTTCGGCCTTGAGCCGAAGATAGCCCGCCGTGTCCATGTCGTCTCCTCTCCCTAGCATGGCGACTGCGCTCGCGACTCTTCGATGCCTCGGAAGCCGTTTGCGCCAAGCCAGTCCTCATCGAAGATCTTGCTCAAGTAGTTGCGACCCGTGTCGGGCATCATCACGACTGCGGTGCCGCCCGTGTTGGCGCCGCGCATATGCTTCAGCGCGGCCGCCATCGCGGTGCCGGAGGAGCCGCCGACGAGCAGGCCTTCATCGGTGGCAAGCGCCCGCGCGGCCTGGAACGATTCGTCGTCGGTCACGCGCACGTAGTGATCTACGACCTTGGCGTCGAAAGTATCGGGGAAGAAGTCCTCGCCGATTCCTTCGACCTTCCAGGAACCGGAGTCGCCTCCCGATAGGATAGAGCCGACCGGATCGGCAACGACGACGCGCACCGAGGGCCTGCGCTCCTTCAGGTATCTGCCCACCCCCGATACGGTTCCGCCGGTGCCGACGCCCGCGACGAAGAGGTCGATCTCTCCTTCGGTGTCCGCCCAGATCTCGGGGCCGGTGGTGAGGTAGTGGGCCTCGGGGTTCGCCACGTTCGTGAATTGGCTTGGCAGGAAGGAGTTGGGAATCTCGCGGGCGAGCCTCCTGGCGACTTCGTTGTAGTTGTCGGGATCGTCGGGCGCGACGTTCGTGGGCGTGATAACAGTGCGGGCCCCGTAGGCCTCCAGGAGTCGCACCTTGTCGACGCTCATCTTGTCCGGCAAGACGAAGACGCACTTGTACCCGCGGATCGCCGCGACGAGCGCGAGCCCGGTGCCGGTGTTGCCGGCCGTCGCCTCGATGATCGTCGTCTCGGCGTTGATGAGTCCCCGCTCCTCGGCCTTGAGGATCATTGCCAGCGCTATTCGATCCTTGACGCTGCCGCCGGGATTGAAGTACTCGATCTTTCCGTAGACGGCCGCCGCCAGGTCAGCCGTCGTCCGGTTCAGCCTGATGAGCGGTGTGTTACCTACCGTCTCCAAGATGCTTGTGTATCTCATCCTCTCCTCCTGACAGCACGAAGATGCCGAGTGTCGCCGTTGCGTTGGCCAGCAGCCGTGAGCGCTTCCGGTTGCGGTGTGTCACGTGCACCTCCTTCTCGATGTGAAAGCCTTTGAGCTCGCAGAAGCGCTCGAAGTCGCGAATCGTCGTGTGACGGATGTTTGGCGTGTCGTACCACTCATAGGGCAGAGTCCGCGTGACCGGCATGCGACCGCGCAGCAGCTGCCACCTGAGAGAGTAGTGTCCGAAGTTGGGTACCGAGACGATGGCCCGGCGCCCAACGCGGAGCATCTCGCCTATGACGAACGCCGGATCGCGGGTCATCTGTAGCGTCTGGCTCAAGATGACGTAGTCAAACGAAGCGTCGGCGTAGGTCCCGAGCCCCTCCTCAATGTCACCGTGGTGAACCACGAGCCCCTTGCCCAGGCAGCTTGCCACGGCTCCGGCTTCTATCTCGATTCCTTGCCCGGTGACGCCTTTGGCGCGCGCCAGCTCGCGCAGCAGCTCGCCGTCACCGCATCCCAAGTCCAGTGCGCTGGAGCCGGCCTCGATCAGGTCGCGGACTATATGTAGATCGACTCGACCGGCCACGTCCGCGCCTCCTGGTTTCGCAGGAATGCTCTGATGATCGGCGTCTGTGCTGTGGCTTCGAGCAGGAAGGCGTCATGACCGTAGTCCGACGGCACCTCGAAATAGGAGGCGCTCCTGCCGGCAACGCGCGCCGCCTTGAGAAGCTCTTTCACCGTGGATGGGGGATAGAGCCAATCGGACGAGAAGGCTATCGCCAGCAGCTCCGCCTCCGAGGCCGAAAACGCCCGCACCGCGTCGGCGTGCTCAGCGGCGAAATAGTCGATTGCCTTGGTGATGTACAAGTACGAGTTCGCATCGAAGCGCTTGACGAATGACAGGCCCTGATGCTCCAGGTAGCTCTGCACCTCGAACTCCTCGGAGAAGTCGAAAGCGTAGCTGCCGCCGTTGTTGCGCAGGTTTCTGCCGAACTTCGACTGCATCGACTTGTCGCTGAGGTATGAGATGTGGCCCACCATCCGCGCGACCGCGAGTCCCCAGGAGGGGGTCGGCCCGCCATAGTAGTTGCCCCCTCGCCAGTTCGGGTCGGAGATGATCGCCTGCCTGCCGACTTCGTGAAGCGCGATGTTCTGCGCGCTCTGGCTGAGGGACGCGGCGATGACGATCGCCGAACCGACCTTCCTCGGGTAGCTCAACAGCCACTGGATCGCCTCCATGCCGCCCATAGAGCCGCCGGTGACGGCGAGCAGCCGGTCGATCCCCAGGTGCTCGACGAGCAGATTCTGCACCATGACCATGTCGCGAATGGTGATGACGGGAAAGGACGCGGCGTAGGGCAGGCCGGTCTTGGGATCCGTCGATGACGGGCCCGTCGTCCCCTTGCATCCACCCAACACGTTCGAACAGATGACGAAGTACCGGTCGGTGTCGAACGCCTTGCCAGGTCCGATCATGCTGTCCCACCAGCCGGGCTTGCGGTCGGTCGGCAGATTGCGCCCGGCGGCGTGGGCGTCTCCCGACAGAGCGTGGAGCACGAGCACAGCGTTGCTTCGCGCCGCGTTGAGCCGGCCGTAAGTCTCGTAGGCAACACAGATGCGCTCAAGACGCCTGCCTGAGTCGAGCTCGGGCGGCCGGTCTATCTCTAACCGCTCGGTCCTGACGAGACCGACACCATGGGTCTCCATCGTCTACACCCGCGCCGGCTGGCCGACCTCGGCCAGCGCCCCGTCTATGTCGGCGATGATGTCGTCGACGTTCTCGATACCGATGGACAGCCTTACGAAGTCGTCGGTTACGCCCGTGGCCAGTTGCTCGGCCTCACTCAGTTGGGAGTGGGTCGTCGACGACGGGTGAATGACAAGCGACTTCGCATCGCCGACGTTGGCAAGCAGCGACAACAGCTTCACGTTGTCGATGAACTGCCGTCCGGCCTCGCCGCCTCCTTCAATGCCGAAACCGATGATCGCGCCGTAGAGACCTCGATGGTGGTACTTCTTGGCAACGTTGTGAGACGGGTGGTCCTCGAGCCCCGGATACCAGACCCAATTGACCTTCGGGTGCTCCTGGAGATGCCTCGCGACGGCGAGTGCGTTCGCGCTGTGACGCTCGGTGCGAAGGTGGAGCGTCTCCAACCCCTGCAGGAACAGGAAGGCGTTGAAGGGGCTCAGCGCCGGTCCGATATCTCGGAGCAGCTGTACGCGAGCCTTGATGATGTAGGCGAGGTTGCCGAAAGCCTCCGTGTAGACGACGCCGTGGTAGCTCTCGTCGGGCTCGGTGAAGTCGGAGAAGTTGCCGTTGGTCCAATCGAAGTTGCCTGAATCGACGATGATCCCGCCGATCGACGTGCCGTGACCTCCGATGAACTTCGTTGCCGAGTGAACGACGATATCGGCGCCCCACTTGATCGGATTGAGCAGATGTGGGCTGGGCAGAGTGTTGTCGACTATCAGCGGAATGCCTGCCTCGTGAGCGATGTCGGCAACTGCCTCGATGTCGAGCGTGTCGAGTTTGGGGTTGCCGACGGTTTCCGCGAAGATCGCCTTCGTTCTGCCCGTTATTGCCCGGCGGAAGTTGTCTGGATCGGCCGGGTCGGCGTAGTTGACGGTGATGCCCAGCTTGGGGAATGTCCACGTGAACAGGTTCCACGTGCCGCCGTAGAGGCTCGTGGCGGAGACGATCTCGTCGCCCGGACGCGTGAGGTTGAGAATGGCCAGCGTCTCCGCGGCCTGTCCGGAGGAGACCGCAAGCGCCGCGACACCGCCTTCGAGCGCGGCGACACGCTTCTCAAGCACGTCGGTCGTCGGATTCATGATCCGCGTGTAGATGTTGCCGAACTCCTTCAGCGCGAAGAGATCCGAGGCGTGGTCGGCATCGTTGAAGACGTAGGACGTCGTTTGGTAGATGGGGACCGCCCGAGCGTTCGTGGCCGGGTCCGGTTCTTGGCCGCCGTGTATCGCGAGGGTCTCCGGCGCGTATGCTTCTTGTGACATGATTCTCTCCTCTGGGTCCTGCCGCGTCTCTCGCGGCGTGGCTCATGGGCTCGATCGGGCTGGTGGGCTTCCGGCTCATCGGCCGAAATGAAGAAAGGCCGAACGCGTCGATGCGCTCGGCCTTCACCACCACGGGAAAGGTCAGGCGCGCATTCGGGTGTCCATACACATCGTGAGACAGGCGAGAATGGCTCGGCGGAGCGCTCCGCGAGCCTCGGTGGCTCTGCTGATCTGCGGTTTCACAAGCAATAACCGGTCATTCATAAAACAACACAAACCCCATCGGAAATATGACCTTTTCATCCTAGCTCATCGGAAGTGAGTGTGTCAAGCATGATCTCGAAGGTCGCGCGGCAGGCCCGGCGGACCCCCCCATCCCGCACGATCCAGCGCCGTTTCGATGTCGGCGTTTGGGACGTCGAACGGGCCACATCTTGGCATGAGGATTGCTCAATACGTATCCCGACTGCCTCCCCCACGGCGGTCCTCGGCAAAGGGGGTGGACAACTATGAGGTTGGGGAAGCCAACATCGGCACAGACATACTCGGCGGGTTTCGATTCGCCGGCTCGGACGGCAAGGACACCCTACGCGCATGACCCCGCGTCCCCTGGCGCAACCCGACACGCGCCAGGCCTCTTCCTCATCGTTGCCGACCGGGTAGCCACGTCACGCCGGTGTGGCACCCCATACGTCTCAGTACCAGATCGAAGCAACCTCAGCGTCCGCCCCCTTGCCGAATTCTTCTCAGGGGAAGTGTCGGTTGGCGCGCCGGCCGTGTAGGCGGCTGGACGGCGTGATAACGATTGTGTCCACTTGGCCGCCGCGGTTCTTCCGTGCAGAGCTGTGGCGGCCAATACAAGTGAAGGGCGTTGCTCGGCGAGGTCGCCGCGGGACGGAAGGAGCGGCCACGCGTGGTGGCGAAGAAGGGCTCCATCAGGTAGTATGTCTGTTTCGAAGACCGCTTGCTGGACCAGAGGGCGGTCAGCGAGCGCAAGGAAGTAGTGCAAGATGGCAACGATAGACCCGATCGGCAAAGTTCTCTTCAATGAGAATGGCACACTCCGCGGCGACGATGAAGATATCGACGCCTACACGAACTTGTGGCTGATGTACAACTTCTACCTGTCGGCCGTGGCCAGCTCCGCACAACTCGCGGGCACGCCGGAGGACGTCTTCAAGGCCGGGCGGGCCAACTAGGGGCTCCGGAGCACTCATGCGCAAGCACGTCTCCATGATCTCGCTCATCGCCGTGCTGCTGGCGCTCGTGGTCGCCGGATGCGTCGGAGCCGGCGACAGCGACACGAGCGGCGGGGGAATCGCCTGGGTCAAGAACGATCTGACGAAGGGCTTGGAGCAGGCTCGCAGCGAACAGAAGAAGATATTCCTATACTTCGGCGCCGGCTACTGACCGTCGTGCCGGGAGATGGACGAGAACACCTTCCCGGACTCGCGCGTGCGTGAGACGATCGAAAAGAGCTTCATCCCGGTCAGAATCGACACCACCGAGGACCAGCAGACGCCGAGCAAGTACGGCATCAACGCGATTCCCACCATGTTCGTGACCGACGAGACCGGGCGCGTGATCGATCAAGCCGTCGGTTTCGTTCCGCCCGACAGTCTCATCCAGCTCCTCAACGGCTCGCTGACGAAGGGATAGACGCTGATGGCGGGCGGCCTGTCCATAGTTGCCGTCTTCTTCGCGGGCGTTCTCTCATTCGCTTCACCATGCGTCGCCGCTCTCGTCCCGGCCTACGTCTCCTACCTGTCGGGAGTATCCGTCACCGAGCTCGGCGAGTCGCGCAACTTCGCGAAAGTCGTCGCCAACGCCTTGCTCTTCTGCCTCGGCTTCGCTGCCGTCTTCGTAGCGTTGGGCGCATCGGCCAGCGCTCTCGGAGGATTCCTCTCCGCTAACAAGATCTGGCTCGCCCGCATCGGCGGGATCGTCGTGGTGCTGCTCGGTCTGCACGTTCTGGGGGTCCTGAGGATCCCGTTTCTGGCCAAGGAGGCCAGGCCCATGTGGGGGAGACTGGGCGGCGGCAGCTACCTCCAGTCGCCGTTCGTGGGGATGTCGTTCGCGGTCGGCTGGACGCCGTGTCTCGGGCCCGTGCTGTCCGGTGTTCTGCTACTGGCCAGTCAGGCGAAGACGATGGGGCAGGGGGCCCTCCTGCTGGGAGTCTACTCTCTCGGCCTCGCCGTGCCGTTCGTTCTCGTTGCGATGGCGCTGGCGAAGGGGCTGGATATGTCGTTCATGCGAAAGCACGCGCGCGCCATCGAGGTCACGAGCGGCGTGCTGCTAATCGTATTCGGAGTCCTCATCTTCACCGGCCGCCTCGCCGTGCTGACGGGACAGTTGAGCAGGTTCGTTCCGGGTCTCTGAGGACCACGGTGGGCCGGCGTCGCGGCCTAGTAGTCCGGATAGGTGTGCGTCGTCTCATCGGGCAGATTCACGTCGCCCGGCTGGTCGCCGAGCTGGGAATCATCGGGAGGGGCGGTCGTCGGCTCCGTACTCGGGGCGCTCGTGCCGTCCTCGTCGGTCTCATCGGGCGGTGGTTCTTCCTCGACGGCGGGATCTTCGACCACGTCGCTCCCACTCTTCTCGCCGCCGGCCGAGGTTGGCTGCAGTGTCATCCCGGGACGGACATCGGTGACGGCCGGCCTGGGAGTCACGTCGGGTCCAAGCGTGCTCGTCAGGCCGAGAACGACGCCCAGAATCGTCCCGGCGACAATCACGAGGCTCGCAATGGCGATCAGCGCCTTCTGCGTCGGTGTCAGGGCGGCGATGAAGCGTTTGAGCGCTTCTCGAGCGCCCCGCCGCTTTGCCGATTTCTTCACGCGCCGCGCGGCGCTCTCAGAGACCGTGTCCATCCGCGCCGCCGGCTCGCCTCCACCGACGCCACCCTCGGCACCTTCCGGCATCTCCGACGCCGGTTGGCCCTCGCCGCCGGTGGTGCTGCCGTGCGGCATCTGAGCCAGTCTGTCGAGCACCCCTGCCCTGAGCGCGGCGGGCGGGATGAGGGGGATGATACCGCGATAGCTCTTGGAGGCCTCGGTCATCTCCTCCATCGCCAGGCGGCATAGCGGGCACTCAGCGAGGTGAGCCTCGACGGAAGCCCTCTCATCGTTGGAGAGCTCATCGTCAATGTAGGCCGAGATGAGCGGCAACATGCTCTTGCATTCACTTGTCAGCTTGTCTACGTCAACCGCGGACATACGAAACGCCCCCTTGAACTTCAGGCGTGCGCGCGAGAGAAGCACTCCCACGGTGTTCTTCGGCATGTCGAGGACCGCCCCGATCTCCTCGTAGGACATGTCTTCGAGCTCACGCAGCGTGAGGATTTCCCGGTGTTCGTCGCGCAGAGCAAAGGCGGCGCCACGGACCTGGCCTTGCTGCTCCCTGAGCAGTGCCACTCTCTCGGGGTCGGCCGCCAGATGTTCGTCGAGCGCGAACTCGAGTTCCTCAGGACCGTCGAAGCGGCTCCGGGCCTTGGCGCTGTCGATCGCGGCGTTGTGGGCCGTCCGGTACAGGTACGCCGAGAATTTCAACTCGCCCTCGATCCTCGGCAAGGCCTCGAAGACCCTTATGAAGGCATCCTGGGCGATGTCCTTGGCGTCCTCGGTATTGCCGCAGATACCGTAGGCGTAGTTGTAGAGCTTGGAATGGTAGGCTTCGAACAGCTGCTCGTAGGCGCTCGCGTCACCGCCGCGTGCCGCCTCGACAAGCATGTTCTCGTCCGCGGCTCTCATCTGCATCTCACCCCGCAGTCTTGATATGACCGTAGCGCGCCGTGGCCCTGGGTGCAAGGTCCCCAAGACGTGCCGCGGGCGCCGCACGGTACCCGGTCTCTACTCTAGTAACGGGGAAGGGTGCGCGATTATTACGGATGGGCGAGAAGTCCCAGGAATCGAAGCTCCGCGCGCCAACTACGCAGGCGAGCCGATTGGGCAGGGCGGCGCTACAGGCGTCCCGGTTGCGACAGGCCGTTGACGTGGCACGTCGCGCAGAACGTCAGCGAATGGCAACGGACGCAATCGTATATGCCGTTCTTCCTGACTATCTGGAAATGCTGCCGCACCCAGGATCCTTTGCGGGCGTCGTAGCCCTTGTGGTGGCACGTAGAACAGAAGTCGCGCTGGGTATGGCAGCGGACGCAGATGAGGGGTGCTTTGACGCCCGCCTTGGCGTGGCGGTTGAGCGTCGGTCCGGCCCAATCCCTTGGGTGCGGCATGGCAAGTTGATGGCACTTGTCGCAGAACGTCTTGAAGTGGCACATCGCACACGGTCTGCGGTCCTTGCGCGCCGACGCCCCGTGGTTCTTGCGTGCCCAGACCTTCGACCGGTGAGTGCGGGGCTTCAGGTCGAAGGTTGAGGGGTGGCACTTGCCGCACTGCCCCGTGGCCTTCGCGCCGGGCTGTACGCCGTGACAGCGGAAGCACGCATCCATCTTGAGGAAGTCGCGGCGGCCGGATAGACCGGGATGGCTTACGCGATTGTGACACTGCGTGCACGCCATCTTCTGCTTCGTGTGGACGACGTGGTCGATGCGTATGCCCTTCGTCGGCGTGACTACTCGCTTCGGGGTATGGCAGTTCAGGCACGTCTCGTTCGTGATCCTCTCCGCCAGGGCGCCTCTCTTGTTGATCGGTTCGCCATAGAGACGCGTCACGTGCCGATAGACGAAGGCCACAAGATCGGTCTTGGCTCGGACGAAGGCGCCCAGCCCCGTTCCGCCGTGACAGGCATAGCAGTTGACCTCGGCATGAGGAGAGATCGAGTAGGCACGGACTTCCGCGCTCATCTCGTGACAGAGTCCGCAGAAGAGCGGGTGCGAAGTTGTCGCCGCCGCGAGCCACAGGAAGGAGAACCACATGACCAGCGCGCATGCGACAATCATCGGTACGCGGTACTTGAGCAGCGCCTCGCGCGTGAACATCTCTAGTGCACCCCCGGCGGCAGTTTCGTCACGGGTTTCGTGTGGCAGTAGTCGCAATCGTCCATCTTGTCCTTGTGGCACTCGCTGCACAGCTCGCGAGGGGGAATCAAGAATCGCTTGCCGACGCCCTTGTGCGCGGCGCCGGGATGGCACTTCACGCAGGACAGACGCGCCCGGATGACGTGCTCGCGGTGGCTTATGCGCAGCTCCGCGGAGGTTGACACGACTCTGTTGAGCGAGTGGCAACCGGATCGTCGGCACGACTCCACGCCCGGCACCATGACGCCGATCGGCTTGCCGTCGATGCCTGTCACCTGGGCGAATATCTCCCAATAGAAGAGAATGCGGTACGCGAAGAGGTTGAATACGCCCTGGCGCACGTGGCAGGACGTGCAATTGGACGCGGCGGTGGCGTGAGAGGAGGCCTTCCAGCTGTCGTAGTAGGGTTTCATCGTGTGGCACGACGCGCAAGCCTGCGGGCTCGAGGTGTAGTAGTAGGGGATAGCGTAGACGACTACCGCAGCCACAATGGCTATCAGTGCGATCCTCCTGTAGTTCCTGCCGCCGGATGCGCCC
Organism: Slackia heliotrinireducens; assembly: GCA_020723435.1. GTDB lineage: Bacteria > Actinomycetota > Aquicultoria > DYIV01 > DYIV01 > DYIV01. The sequence continues at coordinate 21,445 of DYIV01000013.1, forward strand.
GCCTCGTCGGTGGCGCCGGCGTCGTGGGGTGTGGGCTCCACACCCATACGTCTACTGCACAAACTTCGGCGCCTTCTCTATGTTCAGCTGCGGCACTTCACCGTGACAGCGCACGCAGAACGGCCGCGGATGGCAGGCCTCGCAGTTGCGGCGCGCTCTCACCTTGTACTGGTGGAGCGTTCGCCACCGATCGCCGTGCGACCGGGGTTTGCGCTCGTGGCACTCGCGGCACCAGGCCTTGACCCACCCATGACAACTGCGGCAGTCGACCTTCTTGGTTTGGGAAGGATGAATAACCAGCCAGGTCGCCGATCGATGGCTGACCGGGAATGTCTTCTTCTTGTGACAAGAGGTGCAGGCGTTCTTGGCCTTCTTGCCGTCGTGACAGACGAGACAGGTGGCCATGCGTGGCGTATGGGTGCCTTCCGGGTTCTTGAAGTGGACGACGTACTTGTGGCAGTGAACGCAGGCCAGTTTGAGCACGATGACGTGCGCGCGGTGCGGGATCTTCAGGTCGCCCGACGGTGAGACGGTGCGGTTGGTCCCGTGGCAGTTGGCGCATGCCGCGTTGGGTGGCGCCTTGAACAGCGTGGGCCTTCGACCGGCCGAAACGACCGAAAGGTAGAACTCCCCGACCATCCGGGCGTTGAAAGCAAGCTGGGAGAGCCTGTCCGGCTTGATGTGGCAGCTCTGGCAGCTCACCTCAGCGTGCGTCGAATGGTTCCAGGTCGAGTAGAACTTCTGGGTGTTGGAGAAGCGGTTCATGAAGGTCGGCTGCGAGGCTATGAAGCCGGGCAAAGCGACGGTCAGCGCAAACATCGCCGCGAAAAGGCCAGCGGCGAGAAGCCATGGGCTGCGTCTCGCGACGGCCCGCACGTGGTCGCGGAACCGATCGATCATCCTTGCGATGCGCCCCTTCGGCGCCGCTTCTTTGGTCACCGGCTCATCCCTGCTTCAGACGGTTGAAGATCGACTTGTCGTGACACTTGAGGCAGAACGGCTTTCCGCCGTGACAGAAGAGGCACCCCTTGCCGCGCTCTCGAGCGCGGACTCGGTGGAGCTTCTTCCAGTTGCCGCGATGCGTCGTTGGTCGCTTAACGTGGCAAGCTTGACACAGCCTGGGCGCCCAGCCGTGACACGTGCCGCAGTTGATCTCGGCCGTCCGCCGCCCGTGCGTCGCCAGCCAGCCGCGGTGCTTGTGGTTCGGCGGCACCTGCTTCTGCGTGTGGCACTTCGCGCACTTGTCCGTCGCCTTCTTGCCGTTGTGACAAGACGCGAGGCAGAACGTCATCTTCGGCCGGTTGTAGCCCTCGACGTTCCTGTAGTGGACGAGACGCTGGTGGCACATCACACACTTGAGCTTGAGAACCAGCACGTGAGCCCGGTGAGGGATTCTGAGGTCACCACCGGGTGATACCGTGCGATATGCTGTGTGGCACTGCTGGCACGCCTGATTCGTCGGCAGTCCGAGCAGATTCGTCTCGTTTGGACCGGCGACGATCTGCTCGTAGAAGGCTGGAATCGACTTCAGGGCGAAGGACGCCTGATTCTCCAGACCGGGGCCAACGTGGCAGGCCGCACAGCTCCATACTGAGTGGGTCGACCCGCGCCAGTTGACCATGCGTGACCTCAAGGCCGGGTAGCGTTCGTAGTAGGCCGGCTGCAGCGCTGAGAAGACCGGCCAGAAGACTGCGAAGACACAGAGCGCGACCAGGGCGGCAATCACGACCCTCCTGGTCGACCGCGGCTTCTCGTCCTTCTTCTGTTGCGTCTCGGGCGTAGTCTCGTCAGCCATAGCAGCCTTGGGACTCTGTTGGCGAGGTGATCTTCCCCTGCCGGCTCAGACCGGTGCCGCCCGCGCGGCGTGTCCGCGGCGTGCCGGGCTCGACTAGACCGGTGTCGCACGCGAAACGGGTGAGGACGCCTGCTGCCGCCTAGCGTCCTTCCTTGAACACCCTGTGACAGTCATTGCAGTCTTTCTTCACGTGGCAGGCGAGGCAGCGGGCTTCCTTCTTGCCCTTGCCCAGCTTCTGGTGTCTGCCCAGCCACGTGGATTTCGGTCCATGGAACGCCGGTCGCCTGGAGTGGCAGTCCTTGCAGGCCTCGGCGGAACCGTGGCAGTAGAAGCACCGCTCTTCGTCCGCCTGCGCCTCCTGGCCGTGGACGGTATCCCAGTTGCTCGCCGAGTGCTTGGCGATGAGGCCTGTCAGCCTCTTGGGGGCCGTGCCCTTCTCCTCGAACGGGTTCTTGCCCGTCTCATGGCAGGTGCGGCACTGCGCAGGCTTGTGGCAGTAGTCCATGCAGTTGTTCTCGCCTCGCCGGTCCACTACGGATGGGTGCCTCTTGCGCCAGTCGGCCGGCTTGAAGGACTGCGTGTGATGGCAAAGCTTGCATTCGTCCTTCTTCTTCGTGCCGGCGTGGCAGCCGAATGAGATGCAAATGCCGGTGAAAGGCATTGTCGTGTGGCGCTTCTGGTACTTCTCGCTGTGGGCGACCCATTTGTGGCACGAGATGCAGTCCCTCGTCTCTTTCGCAAGATCGGGATGGGCCGGGTGCGGCACCTGCATGAGACGTTTGACGTTGAATGCGCGCTCGTTCTTGTGGCAATTGCGGCAGCCGGCGGAGGAGGCTGGCGGCAGGGTGGCGATGGCGGGTCGTAGCGCATTGGGCTTGGAGCGATAGTACTCGCCGACGAGGCCGGCGTTTCGCACGACGGCGTTGTCGGAGCCGACGTGACACTGCATGCAGGCCACGTCCTTGTGCGAGGATGTCTTCCAGGCCTTGTATCGATCGGCGTAGCGCTGGTAGCGGCCGTAGAACGTCGGATCGCTCGTGGCGTACAGCGGCACGGCGACCGCGCCCAGCACAACGAGAGCGCTTGCCGCGGCGGCGATGATTCGCCAGGGTATTCGGCGCCCGCGAGGGGCTTTCAGTTGAGACCTCTTTGGCCGCTCAGTCATCTTGTTTCCTTCGTGCGTTTCCTAGACGTGCGTTGTGGCTTCGGCTTGCAGCGCCGCCGCGGGCACGTCCTCGTGACCGTTATCACTCGCCTGGGTGGCATTCTCGCCGTGCGGCGCCGATTCCATCGGCAACAGCTTCACCGCCATGGTGAAGATGAGAATTCCGAGCGCCCAGATGCCGGCGGTGATCGCCACCTCAGGCACCGTCGGCAGGTAGCTGGCGTCGAACGGTCCGAGAACCGAGACGCCGAATCCCATCGCCAGCAATGCGAAGCGCTTCAAGAAGATCCCAATGACGATCAGCACGCAGGCCGTTGCCAGCGTCCAGACCTTGCGGCGGGTCTTCGGGAAGAGCAGCAGGAAGAAGGGCAGTGCGCCGAATACCGTCAGCTCGGGGACGAAGAACTTGGCGTAGGGGCCCCATAGCAGCAAGCCCAGCCGCGTGGCGTGGCCCGGCGTTCGCGACGGCGGCCAAAAGGTCGTCATGATCTCCACGAAGAGGAAGAACAGATCGACGAAGACAACCGTCCCCAGCACTTTGCCGAGGGTGAAGAACATGTCGTCGGGCAGTTTCATCTTCGCGAAGTAGCGCAGCGCCATCCCTATCAGAATCAGCAGGGCGATGCCCGAAGCCATTGCCGACGACAGGAACAGAGGGGCCATTAGCGCGGAATGCCACAGCTCTCTGGTCTTGGCGAACGACAGGATCCACGCGGTAACGGTGTGGACCCCGACCGCAGCCGGGAACGAGATCAGTGTCAGCTTGAACTCCAGGCTGTGTCCGCCCTTGCCCGTGATCATGACGTACAGGTCGATGACGCAGAGCACCAGGTAGAGATTGAGGATGGTCGCGTCCCAGAACAGCGTCGCCTGAGGATTCGGCGACGTGATGAACTGGTAGGCCCTCCAGGGAATGCCGATGTCGGGAATGATGAACAGCGCCGCGAGGAGGTTACAGACGAATGCCTGCAGCACCGCGATGCGTGCGATCGGCTCGAACTTCTTCGCGCCGAACAGCTGGATGCTCGCGTAGGTGACCAGTCCGCCGGCCGAAAGCCCGACGAAGTACATGAAGTTCTGGATGTAGAGGCCCCACGGGAATGCGTCGTGCAGTCCGGTCACTGCGAGACCGTTGCGAAGCTGGAGCACGTATGCGTAGCCGGCTATGACGAGCAGAATGACGAAGGTACTCACCCAGGCCCAGAACCAGGGTGTCGACTTCTTCAGCTCGTCGATTCGGATTTCTACGCCGGCTAGGTTTGGATTGGCCATCTTCGCTTACCCCACGTAGTAGATGTTGGGCTCAGTGCCCAGCTCCTCTTTGAGCCTGAACAGCAGCCGCCGGTTCTTCAGCATCTGAGCGACCTCGCTCTTCGGATCGAGCACGTTTCCGAACTTGCGAGCTCTGACCGGACAGACCTCCGTGCAGCGCGTCTCCGCCTTGCCGTCGCGGATGCGATGAATGCAGAACGTGCACTTCTCGACGACTCCTGTCGGCCGAATCGGCACTGCCGGGTTGCGATTGATCTCCTTGGCGGGTATCACCGGTTTCTTCCAGTTGAAGTGGCGCGCGTGGTAGGGGCAGTTGATCATGCAGGCGCGGCAGCCGATGCACTTGCGGTAGTCCTGGATGACCAGGCCGTCGGCCTCTTTGCGGGTGGCCCGCACGGGGCAGTTGAGTACGCATGGAGGGTCGTCACAGTGCATGCACTGGACGGGCATGTACCACTTCCCCGGGTCGCCGCCCTCGGTGTAGTAGGGGTTCGCCGTCTCCAGCTCGATCTTGCCCGCTTCCATTTCCAGAAGCTGGATGTAGGTGAAACCCGAGTCGCGGCCGATGTTGTTCTCCGACACGCACGCCCAGGCGCATTTGCGGCAACCCACGCAGGCTTTGACATCGATGACCATGGCCCACTTCGTGTGAGCGGGAGCGGGCTTGGCGTAGTAGACCGGATTCGGGTCGAACGCGAACTCGTGTCCCTCGCCTTGAGGTCCCTCCGCGGTCTCGGCAAGGGGGCCGCCGTTCTCCTCGGCCGCGAACGCGGACAGCATGGGAAAGGCGCCCAGGGCGATTCCGCCAACGGTCAGGCCGGCGGCCTTCAAGAAGTCACGTCGCGAGACGTCGCCGGCGCGCTCTTTCTCGCTAGAGTTGGCCATGATGCCTCCGTCTCCTCAGGATGGGAAGGGCCCAGACGCCCGCGATGCCGAGAAGCCCGAGCAGCGACAGGACGTTCATAGACAAGAACACGGGCGGATCGGGTATCGGCGGCGGTCCGGGGAGAGCCGCAAAGCGCTCGCGCTCTCCGACCGCCTTGATCTCAATAGTCGTCCCGACGTAGGGAAGGAGAGGGGATATCCCAATCCAGCTCGGCGCGTGCGGGTTGTGGCATCCCATGGCGGAGCAGCTCGGCTTCTTGCCGTGAAAGCCCGCCCTCCACGCGTTGTATTTGTCCTCGTGACAGCGGAAGCAGACCAGTGACGTGTTGCCCTTTATGTCGACGAGCCCTCCGTCTATCAGCTTCAGCTTGCCGGGATTGGCGTTGCGCGACGAGTGGCAGACCAGACACGCGGTCTTGCCCTTGCCGAGCACGTCGTGAACCTCAAGCTTGATTCGATGGCCCTTGAATCCGTTCGGCCGGGAGGAGGCAGGATTGGCTCCGGTCGGATGGCATCTCGTGCAAGGGTAGAAGACCAGAGCACCCGTGCTCGCGCGACCGGCGGATGCGGTTCGAGGCGTGAGCAGGGTGACAAGGAGCAGGGCTGGGACGAGTGCTCCCAGGATCTGGAGATTGCGTTTCGGGGCTTCGCTTGCGCTTCCGTCGGAATGTGCCTGCGTGATGCCCCTAGCTGCCGTTTCTGTCACCATTCTCAAACGTCTTGTTCCCTGGATCGTGGCTCGTGAATCCGTTCTCTTGGGACCGCTCGCCACATCCTTGAGAGGTCCGAAATGCCACTTACTAGGATGACGCCCGTTTATTAAGAGCGGATTGAGCGCATCTTAAGGGTTGATTAAGGACGTGGGGATTGTTAAGGGTGGGCTTAAGACGGTTAGGCAGGACGGCTGCTTGTCTCAAAGTGCTCGGGGCGCCCGTGCGGGCCCGCGGGCGATACGGTCCGCGTCTGGCGAACCTTGAATCTCCTCAGCAGAGCGGTGTTGGAGACTACCGTCAGCGAGCTGAGTTACATGGCGGCCGCGGCGATCATCGGATTGAGCAGTCCGAACGCGGCGATCGGGATTGCGGCGGTGTTGTAGAAGAGTGCCCAGAAGAGGTTCTGCTTGATCTTACCCATCGTCGCCTTCGAGAGCTTGATGCTGCCAGCTACGTCTCGTACGTCGTCGCGAACGAGAATGATGCCGCCGGTCTCCTTGGCGACGTCGGAACCGCTGCCGATGGCGATACCGATGTCGGCCTGCGCCAGCGCCGGCGCGTCGTTGATGCCGTCGCCGACCATGCTGACGGTCTTTCCCTCGGCCTGGAGGCTCTTGATGGCGCCCGCCTTCTCCCACGGCAGCACGTTGGCCAGCACGCGCTCGATGCCGGCCTGGCGAGCGATCGCCTTCGCGGTGCGCTCGTTGTCGCCGGTGAGCATGATGACCTCAACTCCCATCGCTTTAAGCTCGGCCACGGTCTCGGCGGCATGGTCCTTGATGGTGTCGGCGACCGCGACAATCCCGGCGAGTGCGCCTTCGACGGCGAGTAGCATGGCCGTCTTGCCGGCCGTCTCCAACTCGACGAGCAGTCGCTCCGCGTTCGCCGACGGACCGGCGTCGGACTCCCTGCCGCGGTTCCGTTGGGACTTGTCGCGCCCGAATGACCGGGTATCGCGAACGATCTCGATGCCTGCCTCCGCCAGAAGCTTGCGGTTGCCCAGCAGCAGTCTCTTCGAATCCACAGTGACTTTGACGCCCTGACCGGGAACGGCCTCGAAGTGCTCGGGCTTCTCAACGGTGAGTCCGCGCGACTTCGCTGCTTCAACGATCGCCTCTCCTAGGACGTGTTCCGACGCCAGCTCCGCCGCCGCTGCATAGGCCAGCACCTGATCCTCGCCGACTCCGTCGAGCGCAATGACGTCTGTCAGCGACGGCTCGCCTTTGGTCAGCGTGCCGGTCTTGTCGAAGACGACGGCCGTAAGCCTCTGTGCCTTCTCGAGGTACTCGCCGCCGCGAATGAGAATGCCCATCTCGGCGCCCTTGCCAACGCCAACGGCGAGGGCCGCCGGGGTGGCGATGCCCAGCGTGCAGGGGCAGGAGATGATGAGAACCGCGATGAAGCTCAGCAGGCCGAGCGTGAAGTTGCCAGCCACGGTCCATCCAATGAGAGCGGCGAGCGCCGCAAGGATCACGCCGGGAACGAAGTAGGCGCTCACAGTGTCCGCGAGCCGCTGGATCGGCGCGCTTGAGGCCTGCGCCTCCTCAACCATCTTCACGATCTGCATCAGCGTTGTGTCCCATCCGACGCGAGTCGCGCGGAACTTCAGCGAACCGACCTTGTTGATGGTGGCGCCGATCACCTCATCGTCAACGTTCTTCTCCACGGGCAGCGATTCCCCGGTGATCATCTTCTCATCGATGGACGAATGGCCCTCGACGACGACGCCATCCGTCGGAATCTTCTCGCCCGGGCGAACGACGACGACGTCACCAACGACGACCTGCTCCGCCGGCACCTCGATCTCGGCGCCGTCACGAACGACGCGTGCGGTGGCCGGCTGGAGATCCATCAGTCTGCGAACCGCCGCGGAGGAGCGCTTCTTGATCGCTTCCTCCATGTACTTGCCGACGAGAACGAACGCGATGATGACCGCGGAGACCTCAAAGTAGACGTGCGTTTCCTTGAAGGGAAGCAGCGAGGGGAAGAAGACGACCACGGTGCTGTACAGATATGCCGTCGAGGTGCCCAGGGCGATCAGGACGTCCATGTTGATGCGTCTGCCGGCAAGGGCCTTATAGGCGCCGGAGTAGAATCCCCAGCCGCCGATGAACTGCACCGGCGTCACGAGCAGGAAGAGGATGACGCCCCCGTTCAGTCCGGGCAGCACCTTCTCGAAGGGCACCCATGAGAGGACCGACGCGCCGGCGGCGAGACCGACGAAGAGCCCCGCTCTGAGGATGGCGGCGAGCAAGACGCCTGTCATGGCGATCGTCATCCGCCGCTTCATCGCTTTCAGTTCGGCCTCCGGCGCCTCAAATGTGCGGGCGCAGCTCTCCATGCAGAAGTAGTAGTCGCGGCCGCCGATCGTGCGCTTGATCGAGGAGTCCTTGTCCACGAGCATGCCGCAGACCGGATCGACCGCCTTGTTGGCGCGCTCCTTGGCCGACCACGCAGCGGCCTCGTCGCTCACGCCGGACATCGTGCCGTGGGTTCCCGCGGCCGCCGCCGCGATGTAGTGCTCGGGATCGGTCTCGAACCGCTGCTTGCACTTGGGATTGCAGAAGTAGTAAGTATCGCCCTTGTACTCCGAGGTCGCGGCGGGATTTGCCTCATCCACCGTCATCCCGCAGATTGGATCTATCGCCATGCCGGCACTTTCTCTTCGGTCGGTGTCTGTCTCGTTCTACCCACGTACGTGCTCACACCATCGTGGCTGTCTCGCGGTGCGGGCCAGGTTTGTGCACGATCTCGCACCCTCGGATCGGCCGGGAGCGAGTCACCGCAAGGACGATGGCCACGGTTGCTATACCATACGGGGGTATGGTAGCATGCTCGGGAGGGCGCTGCAAGGCAGCCTTTCCCGACAAAGGACAAACGCTTCCCAAGCATGGGGAAACGGTTCGAGTCGGGCGCGCCCCGCGCAGATGGCGGTCAAGAAGGGGGAAGCATGGTACCTGCGGTCAAGAAGGACGCAACGACGCGTCTCAAGCGAATTGCCGGCCAGATCGGCGGGATTCAACGAATGGTCGACGAGGACAAGTACTGCATCGACATACTGACGCAGATCGCCGCGGTGCGAGCGGCGCTCGACAAGACGGGAATGGTCATTCTGAAGTCGCACCTGCAGAACTGTGTTGCCGACGCGGTGCGAGAGGGTAAGACCAACGAAGCCGTCGAAGAGCTCGATCGCATCCTCACGAAGTTCATCTGACCGGGAGCCCGATCCCGCTTGGGACAAAAACAGCACTCCTGAAGTGCACGTATGGCTTGTGCACTAGTTCACACTTGCCTTGTGTAGCACGTGATGTTGGCGTAGGCTGTAGAGGAAGGCGGACGCGTCGGGTCAGGATTGTCGGCACAGCCGGTGAGTCCCGCCCTCGGTCTTCCCCGATAGGCCTGGAACACAGCGAGGTGTGGCAGGATGGAGCGGATGAACCTCGACGACGCCGTGAATGCCGCCGGGTCGTGGAGCGCGGATGCCGGCCACGCGAGACTCTTCCAGCGGTTCACGGACATTCTTCTGTCCGCGCGGACTTTGCCGGCGTTCTGCGAGGAACTGCTCGAGGAGCTGGCTGATGCGGCCGGCGCTTCCGCCGGCGTGTTGTTCATGGCGGATGCGGAGGAGGCCCTGGCTTCCTTCGCCGATGTCGGGCCGATCGACGTCATGCAGATCGAGAGCTTTCTCGAGCCGGGCGGAGCCGTGACCGTTGCGGTTCGCAGTCGCAATCTCGTCGTGGCCGGTGGAGACGAGTGCGCGCGGCTCATGCCGGGGCAGGAGGGGACCTGCCAGGATTCACCGATCACGGGCGTCTGCGCCGCGGCTCTGAGGACGGAGGAGCGTCTGGTCGGTGCGGTCGTGATGGTGACGACGATGCCCGCGGGTTTTGGGTTATCGGCGCGCCATGCCATCGAGACGCTGGACCCAGTCCGTCTTGCGAGGGCGATAGAGGTCGTCGGTACGACCAGTCGCGCGATCGCCAGGCGGCACGAGGACGACGCTCGGGCGAACGCAAGCCGCGTGCTCCAGTCGGTCGCCGATCCGCATCAGCGCGTGGGGCACCTGGCGGAACAGATGGCCCGCGTCGCCGGAGTATCTCGCTGCTTCATCTTCGAGCTTGTGGACGGTGCGCAGCAGCTGGTAGGTGCGAGCGGGGCCACTCAGCAACAACTGGAGGCGGCGCGGCGCGGCCTGGAGGGACCTCTCGGCGAGATCGGTCCCGAGCTCCAGCGCATTGCCGACGGGCAGCGTCCAGGGCTCGTTACCCAGGACGACGTGCCGTCCCAAGAGGCATTTGGCGGGGAATGCGAGATGGTCTCCGCTCTGGTCGTACCCCTCTCCTACGGTGGCCGCGTGACCGGTTTGGCGTACTTGGACGAGCCGGGTCGTCGAAGCTCTTTCAACGAGAACCAGCTGGCGGCTCTTGACGCTCTCACCGACATCGCGGCGGTGGGCGCCCACTCCGCTCAGATCCAGCGGCGGGTCGCCGAGCGGGTGGCCATGCAGCGGCACCAAGATCGCCTCTCGGCCATGCATCACATCATCAACCAGGTCCGTATCCATCTAGAGGAGTCCGAGCTGCTCAGCTCCTTGCCTCGGCTCATCTCCGACGGGCTTGGCTATGACCGTGTCTATATCTATCTAATCGAAGACGACGAGTTCACATTCGCCGGCGGGTACTTCCGGCGTCACGAGAAGGAGTGCGAGCGGTTTGACGCGTGCGCCCGCGGGCATCCTCCCCGCACGGGCGAGCCGTCCATCGAAGTTGAGGTATACCGTCATGGGATTGCCCAGGTCGTAGCCGATCCCTCCGCGGACCCGCGCGTCATCCGGCAACACCAGAAGTTGCTGCGATCACCGTCGGCTGCATTTGTCCCGTTGTGGGGACCACAGTCCGTCTTGGGCGTGCTCTTCGCCGACTACAAGTACCAAGAGATGGCTGTATCGGAGGAGGACACGAGTCTACTGTCGGTTCTGGGGACGGGAATCGGGACGGCCCTGGAGAACGTGAGGCTCTACGCGGAAGCCCGCAGCGATCGCGACAAGCTGTCGACGCTTCTGGCCAACTCCGATGACGCCATCATCATAGTCGACCGAGACCGGAACATAGTGGCGTTCAACAAGGCGTCCGAGCGCCTCAGCGGCGTGACGGCGGCGGACGCGGTTGGAAGCAACTGTCAGGAAGTGTGGCGTTGCTGTGACGAGCGAGGCCGGGTTCTCGGCGAACAGTCGTGCCCCGTCGCCGCGCGGATCGCCGGCCTGCGCCGCGATCAGGCGACCTATAGCGAGCACACGATTCGAACGAACGACGGGAGAGAAGTCGAGGTCGCCTCGACCTTCGCGTACGTGGAAGGGCCTGACGGCACCGTTGAGCAGGGGATGGAAATCCTGCGAGATCTAACCGAACACAAGCGATGGCTGCGCGAGCGCCACATCGCCGATACGCTTCAGAAGGCGCTTCTGCCGGTGGTTGCCCAGGCCGACCTCGGCATCGATGTGGGCGTCCACTATGAGTCGGCGACGATACAGGCCGCAGTGGGAGGGGACTTCTACGACTTCATCAAGCTGGATGACGGACGTGTTGGAATCGCCATCGGTGATGTCTGTGGCAAGGGGATCGACGCGGCACACCACGCGACGATGACCAAGTTCACCCTGCGCGCGTATCTGCTGGAGGGCGCGTCCCCCGCGGCGCTGATGTCACGACTGAACGACGCCGTGGCGGCGCAGCTTCACCCTGGCGAGTTCATCAGCATGTGCTTCGGTTTGCTCGATCCGACCAGCGGCTCGTTCACATATGCCAACGCGGGACATCCTCGCCCGCTGCTTGGGCAGGAGGGCAAGGGGTGGCGCAGCCTCGATAAGAGTGGAATCGTGCTTGGCGTAGTCACAAATCAGTCCTACGAGGAAGAGACCGTCGAGCTTGGCCCGGAAGATACCCTCTTGTTTTATACCGACGGACTGGTAGAAACTAGACGCGGCCCGACGTGCTTTGGCGAAGAACGGCTAATGCAGTTCTTGTCGCGCTGCCGGGTGACCGGAGCCCAGCAATTCGCGGAACGTGTCCACCAACGCAGCGCGAAGTTTTCCGGCGGCCATCTGCTCGATGACGTCGCCGTCGTCGTGGTGCGTCGCTAGGCGGGATCGGCGCCGCCCGCAGTCGGGCCAAGTAGGATGGGCGCGACGGAGTATCCGCCGCAGCCGTCACTGGGACCCTATCGAAAGCGCCGTAGCGAATGAAGTACACTCTCCGTTTCTGGCTGACCCTACTCTTCGTCGTCGTGGTGTTCACGGCGATCGTGGTGCTCTCGCTGAAGCTGCTGTCCTCGCTGTCGAGAAGCATCGCTGCCAACACCGGAGCTGAAGTGGCTCACCAGGCGACGCTGCTGCGCAGTCTGGTTGAGCCGGGACTCGCGAGGATAGCGAGTGATGAGCGCGAACAGCAGCCGGTCGTCGATTTCGCCGGCAGCTTCCAGGATGATGTCTGGATCTACGGACCCGGCGGAAGGCTGGCCTTCAAGGCACAGAACTTCACGCAGCCAGGATCCCTCCTCGAGCAGGCGCGAAAGGCGGCGCTGCAAGGTTTCCCATTCCGCCACGCCGAGCTGAGCGCAAGTCGCCAAATCGTCATGGCGGCCGAGCCGATCAGGCAGGGGGGCTCGGTGGTGGGGGCTGTCGTCGTCGCCAACAACGGCAGCGACTCCCTGGCCATCGTCGCGGAGACGCGCGACCGACTCTACGTGGCCGCGGCACTGGCTCTTCTGGTCGCCGGCACCTTGGGATCCTTCTTCTCCGAGATAATCGCGCGCCAGGTGGCCGGATTGCGGAAAGGCTCCTTGGCGATGGCGGAGGGCAACTTCGATCTCAGGCTCAAGGGCCTCTTCCCCGACGAGATCGGGGAGTTGGTCAATTCCTTCAACACAATGGCGGAACGTCTGGGCAGCGTCTTCTCCGCCCTGCGGGCGCAACAGGAGGAGATGTCGACGGTAGTCGAGACGATGGGCGAGGGGCTCGTCGCTGTCCGCGCCGACGGCTCCCTTCTATTGGCGAACTCAGCCGCATACGAGCTGCTGGGGCCGCCCCTCCGAACACTCGTGACGAAGCCGGCGGGTGTCGCCTTCGCCGGGACGCGCCTGGCGGGGGCGATCAACGACGCGCTGTCCTGCAAGCACGTGGTCGAGACGGCCGAGATCGGCGATAGGGTGGTCCTGATGCACGCCAGTCCGACCATGGATGACGGCACTTGCGACGGCGTCGTGCTGATCTTCCGAGACGTGACCAGGCAGACGAAGCTCGAGCGCGCGCAGCGCGACTTCATCTCAAACGCGTCCCATGAGCTGCGCACCCCCGTCTCAGCGCTCAAGGGATTCCTCGAGCTCCTCGGCGAGGGCGCCAGCGAGGACCCGGCCATCCGAGACAAGTTTCTGGGGACGATGGAGATGGAGATCAACCGCCTGGAGCGCCTAGTAGATGAGCTGTTCACCCTATCGCAGCTCGATTCGGAGCAGATCTACCTCAAATTGGCCCGCTGCGAAGTAGCGGACATCATCCACAATGTCGCCACGATCGCCGGCCCGCTGGCCGAGGCGAGTGAGACAACGATCAAGACCGAGGTCGACCCGTTCTCGCCGCTGGTATGGTGCGACCGCGATCGCATCGTCCAAGTGCTGCTCGGCTTTGTCGACAACGCCATGAAGCACTCGCCGTCGGGGTCCCCCATTGTGCTCTTTGCCCGCCCGGACGTTGGCGGCGTGCGCGTGGGCGTGCGTGACGCCGGCGAGGGGATTCCCACCGGCGAGCTGAATAAGATCTTCGAGAGATTCTACCGACTGACCGTGAAATCCGAAGACGAAAAGCGCGGTGCCGGTCTCGGTCTGTCCATCGCCAAGGAGATCGTGGAGGCTCACGGAAGCAGCATTCGCGTGGAGTCCGTTCCCCAGGAGGGCTCAACCTTCTCGTTCGTCCTGCGCCTGGCGGAGGAATCCTCCACCTAGACGGACGCTCTTAACAATCCCTTTCCCAACACTTAACCGAATGATAACTGCGTCTTAACCCACTCGGCCGAAACAGAGGGTAGGATTGGGTCACGGTGCAATGCACAAGCGCGCCGGAGTTCAACCGGAAAGGAGGACCAGGTAATGAGCGTAGTGTTGGTTGTGGGATACGTGCTCCCCGTTGTCGGTCTGTTCGTAGCCGCCGCTGTCATCGCTGGGATTGTGGGCCTCTCCGGCCTGACTCTGTACGAGTCGATGAGCGAGCGGCGGGTAACCGCCACCGAGGTCGCCAGAGCATCTCTGTAGCATTCGCTCATGCGTAGCCGCGCGCCGCGACGGGCAGGGTCTCCGATTCCCGTGCGTAGCGGAGGCGCCGTATTCGCGCAGGCGGCTGCCGACTTAAGCTTTCCTCGCAAGTTCCGGGAACGCTCCTCATATCTTGGTCCAAGCCTTAATGGAACCCTAACAACTCCTTAATCCGTCGCTCACCTGGGGCCAATACAGTGAATGTAGCTGGTTTGGCTGCGGCGCAACGGGTTCGGAGCGGACGCGACACACGGCCTCCGGCGGTGGACGCAAGGAGGTCCGCGTGAATGTCTACGGAAGGGTGGCCAGACCCTTCGATGATCGGTTCGATCTCACCAATCGACTGCACGCCGCATTCCTCGACAGAACGGTTCCGGAACACGCTCGCAGGTACTACTTCTGCTTTGGCGGCATAGCGTTTCTGCTGATTCTCATCGAGATAGTCACGGGTGTCATTCTGACCTTCTATTACGTTCCGACCCCGGAAGAGGCGTACGCCAGCACCTATTACATCTCCCACTTCGTGAACTACGGGTGGCTGGTGCGTTCCGTACACTACTGGGCGGCCCAGCTGATGGTCGTCTTCGTCATCGGACACATGTTGCGCGTCTACTTGACCGCCTCGTACAAGCGCCCGCGGGAGTTCAATTGGGTGATCGGCGTCGGCCTTTTCGCCCTCACGATGGCTTTCACGCTTACAGGTCACCTCCTGCCCTGGGATTCCGGCGCCTATTGGAGTACTACCGTGACGCTGTCGCTGGCCGACAAGATCCCAGTCATCGGCAGTTCGATCTCGTATCTAATGATGGGTGGAGAGGGCGTTGGGGCGGGGACCCTCACGCGGTTCTTCTCGGCTCACATCATGCTGCTCCCCGCGGCGCTGGCGCTGTTTCTGGGGGCCCATTTCTGGATGATTCGCAAGCAAGGGATCTCGGGCCCGCTGTAGGGTCCGCGTCTGTCGCATGGAGGAGGATGAAGTTGCCGGCTGACTGCGCGCTCTGCGGGGCGCCACTGGAAGGGACAGGTCACTCAATCTGCCCCGCGTGTCGCGGCATGGCCCCCTCACGTATCGTTGTCGGCCCTGATGCGATGCGGTCGCGGGAGGGCGCCACGTCCGGCCGGCTGGGAGGCACCGTCACGCTGCCGGCCAACCGCGGACCGGCCACACGCCGCCGGCCCGTCGTAGCGCCCTTTGCGATTCCCGAGCCTCCCGCGCCGAAGCCGGAACTTGTCGTCGACCGGGGACAGGAGGGAGTGCCGTTCTATCCAAACCAGGCGATCTCGTCGCTGACCGCGTCATTCATCATCATGAGCCTTCTGACGGTACTCACCATCTTCTTGCCTGCCGGGCTGCAGGCAAAGGCCGATCCGAACCTCACCCCGGCCCACGTGAAGCCGGAGTGGCCCTTCCTCTTCCTCTACGAATTCCTCCATTTCGTGCCGACGATCATCGGGCTACTCGCACCCCTGGCCGCGATAGCCGCGTTGGTCGCGCTGCCGTTTCTGGACCGCAATCCCGAGCGGGCGCCTCGCAAGAGGCTGCTCGCCATCGCCGGTTGCTTCGTCGTGGTGTCCGTCATCGGCCTTGCCACTGTGAGCGGCTACCTGGAGTAGGTCATGCCCAAACGCGACAGGAGTCTCAGGTCCTCCAAGGCGAAGCTGGCGGCGGCGGTGTTCGCGCTCAACGCTCTCATCATCGCTACGGTCCTGACGTCCACACCGACGGTTTCTCCGGCCAGTACGTGGATCGTCGCCGCCAACAGGGTGCTGTACTCGGCGAACCTGAAGCGAAGCGGGAGCCTGAGCGAGCTGCACGCGAAGGCCTCGATGCTGTCGAAGGAGGACTGCATCGCCTGTCACGGCACGATGAAGGGACACAGGCTGGCGCTCCATCGGATCCACCTTAC
>DYIV01000122.1 GCA_020723435.1 Slackia heliotrinireducens
GGTTCCGCCCGATCCGTCGACGATCGCTCCGCCGCTCGACGAAACGATCTCCACCGTGCTCTACAACGCGACCACGTTCCTCTACTCAGGCGCGACCCCGATTCAGCAGGGAGTGGCGCCGGGCACCATCGTGCCGAAGCGCGCCGCGGTCCTGCGCGGGCGAGTGCTGGATCGGCAGGGCAACGGTCTTCCCGGCGTCAACGTGGCCATCCTGGGCCGCTCGGAGTATGGCACGACGAGATCGCGACTCGACGGCGGCTACGACCTGGCCGTGAACGGCGGTGGGCACTTGACTGTCACCTACAGTCTCGCTGGGCACCCCTCGGTTCACCGCACCGTCCACGTGGCCTGGCAAGAATACGTCGTGCTGGACGACGTCGCGATGACCACTCTCGACGCCAATCCCACCGCGATCCAGAGTCTCGCGACGCAGATGCAGGTCGCGCAGGGCTCCTTCGTCAGCGACGGCGATGGGAACCGGCGCGCGGTGCTCCTCTTCCCCTCGGGAACCGCGGCGACCATGGTCCTTCCCGACGGGACCACCCAAGCGCTGACCAGCTTCCACGTTCGCGCGACCGAGTACACGTTCGGAACGGACGGGCTCCGCGCCATGCCCGCGCCGTTGCCACCGACGGTGGCGTACACCTATGCGGTCGAGCACAGCGTGGACGAGGCCGTCACCGCGAACGCGACGAAGGTCGAGTTCACGATCCCCGTGGTGAGCTACACCGAGAACTTCCTCGGCTTCCCTGTTGGGGAGGCAGTCCCCGCCGGCAGCTATGATCGACAGCGCGGTGTCTGGGTCCCGCAGCCAAGCGGACGGATCGTGGGGATCATCGGCCAAACCGACGGCAAGGCAGAGCTCGACCTCGACGGGAGCGGGATCGCTGCCAACCCGGCCGCGCTTGCCGCCCTCGGCATCACCGACGAGGAGCGGGTGAAGCTCGCGGCGCTCTACAGCACGGGTGACAGCGTGTGGCGAGCTTCCCTCTCGCACTTCAGCCCCATCGACTACAACTGGCCGTGGATCCTCCCGCCCGGCGCCAGCTCGGCACCCGATCCGGAGCTCGACCTCTGGCAGGACGAGGACGCTGAAGTGCAAGAGCTGATCGAGTGCGAGACCCCCGGCTCCACCATCGAGTGCCAGAACCAGGTCCTGGGCGAGCGCATTCCGATAGCGGGCACGCCCTATGCGCTGAGCTACACCAGCAGCCAGCTCGCCTCCAAGAACCCGGGGGATTTCCGCGTCAGGATCGCGCTGAACGCCGTCGATACGACGTGGCTTCAGTCAATCGACGTGAAAGCAACGATCGAGGGGCGGGTGTTCAAATGGGAGCTTCCCGCTCTCAGCGACCAGGAGGTCTTCCTGGTCTGGGACCGCAAGGATGCGTATGGTCGTCTGGTGATGGGCTCGGGACGGATGACCGTCGAGACAACGTACAACTACACCGCCACGATGTACGCACCTGGAAGCATCTTCGCGGGCATGCCTGATGGACCCAGCGGCTGGGGATACTTCTATCGAATCGTGCCGGTCACCCGAACTCAATCCCGGTTGATCAAGGGGTATGCACCCACGAAGCTTCCGATCGGTAACGTCGGCGGCTGGACGCTGGATGTCGTCCACGACTACGACGTCAAGGCCCGCAAGCTTCGCCTCGGCACCGGGAAGCGCCGGAGCGGCGTCGGCGGGACCACTCGTCAGCTCGGCCTGGCCGACGCGGTCGCCAACCACGTCTCCGGCATCGCCGTCGATCCCGGGGGGAAGGTCTATGTCGCCGACGACAACGTGAGCAAGGTCTACGCTGGCAACGCGCTCCTGGCAGGAACCGGGCAAGCGGGTTTCGGCGGCGACGGCGGGCTGGCGAGCCTCGCGCAGCTGAACGGGCCACAGGGGATCGCGCTGGATGCCGCGGGCAATCTCTACATCGCGGACCGCGACAACCACCGGATCCGGAGGGTCGATCCCAACCAGATCATCACCACCGTGGCAGGCAATGGCACTGCGGCGCTGGCGGGAGACGGTGGGCCTGCGACGATGGCCTCGCTCCGGAGCCCGGAGGGCGTGGCCGTGGACGCCTGGGGTGCTCTCTACATCGCCGACACCGGCAATAGCCGTGTGCGGCGGGTCGCGCCGGATGGCACCATCACGACGGTCGCGGGTGGTGGAACCGGTACCGATGGGGGCCCGGCCACGTCGGCATCGCTCTATGCGCCGAGCGACGTGAAGGTCGATGACAAGGGTGTGCTCTATATCGTCTCCGACGGCGCGCTCCGCACGGTCACACCCGACGGCGTGATTCACACGGCGGATGGTGTCTGGGACGTGCACGCGGTCGGGCTCGACGCAAGCGGCGCGCTCTACGTCGCCGACTGGGGAACATGACCCGTCGAGCGGCGGATCGTGAAGGTCGCGCGCGGGGTCACGACGACCGTGGCCGGAGGTGGCTGGCCGGCTGCCGAGATCCTCGCGTCACGCATCGCGGTGAGCCCCGACGGGAGCGTCTACTTCAACAGCCTCGATTTGGACACGCACACGAACTCGCTGCTCGCGCTCTCGCCGACCTTCCCAGGGTTCACGGGCGACGGTTTCATGGTGGCCTCGCGAGACGGAGCGCAGCTCTACGAGTTCGATGCGGTCGGTCGCCACCTGACCACGCGGCACGCCCTCACGAATGCGCCGCTTCTCAGCGTGGGTCGAGACTCGCAGGGGAGGATATCGACGATCACCGACGGCAGCGGCAACGTGACCACGGTGAGCCGCAACGCGGCCGGCGCGCCGACCGCGATCGTGGCCCCCTTCGGCCAGACGACCGGCCTGACGACAACGGCCGATGGCTACCTGGAAACCGTGACCGATCCCGCGGGCGCGACGACCTCCATGACCTACAAGCCGCATGGCGGGCTCGCGTCCCTGACCACTCCTCGCGGTCACACCTACCAGTTCGACTACGACCCCTGGGGACGGTTGATCTCGGACATCGATCCCGCCGGAGGCGGCACGACCCTGGACCGCATCAAGCTGTCCACCGACAACTACACCGTCACGAAGACCACCGGCGAGGGTCGTTCGACGCAGTATCACGTGCAGCGATTCTCCACCGAGAGGGTGGAGTCGAGCACCGGGTTCCCGACCGGCCTCATGACGACCGCGAGCCTCGACTCGACCCAGTCGACGGCGAGCTTCGCGGATGGGACGAGCAGCAGCGACACCTTCGCCCTTGATCCTCGCTGGAAGAACCAGGCACCCTATTCCTCCTCCGCGACGATCCGCACGCCGGCCGGCAGGGCTCGCACGATCAGCTCCGCTCGTGCGGTCGTTCTCGACGATCCTCAGAACCCCACGAGCCTCGCCAGCCAGACCGAGGACACCTTCGTGAACGGCAAGCGCCATCGCGCGGTCTACACAGGGGCGACCCGCACGATCACGACGACGACTCCGATGGGAAGGACCTCCACGACGACGATCGATCCGCAGGGGCGCGTCCTCAGACGGACGGCGCCGGGCCTTGCGCCGGTCGAGTTCGCCTATGACGCCAACGGGCGGCTTGCCAGCGTTACCCAGGGTACCGCCCCTGATGCCCGTATCGCGAGCCTGACCTACAACCCGCAAGGCTATCTCGCTACCATCACCGACCCGCTAACGCGCATGACAAACTTCTCCCACGACCTCGCGGGCCGGGTCACGCAGCAGGATATGCCGGGCGGGCGCACGGTGGTGATGGGCTATGATGCGAACGGCAACCTGATCTCGATAACCCCGCCCGGCAGAACCGCGCACCTCTTCGGCTTCACCCCCGTCGACGAGACCGCCAGTTACACGCCGCCGGACCTCGGGCTCGGCTCACCGACGACCTCGTATCAGTACAATCTCGATCGCCAGCTCACCACTGTCACGCGCCCGGACGGGCAGACCATCGTCATGGGCTACGACACCGCCGGGCGACTCTCGACGGTGACGACGCCGACAGGCGTGACGACCTACGCGTACTCGGCGACGACCGGCACACTCTCGTCGATCACGGCGCCGAGCGGCGTGGGGCTCGCGTACACCTGGGACGGCTCGCTGCCGACGGGGACGACCTGGAGCGGGCCGGTCGCGGGGAGCGTGACGCGGACCTACAACACCGACTTCGACGTCGCCTCGATCACCGTCGTCGGCACACCCTTCAGCTTCACGCGGGACAACGACCGGCTGCTGACCGGCGCCGGGGCGATGACGATCTTGCGCGATCCGGCGAGCGGCTTCGTCACGGGCACGACGCTGGGGACCGTGACGACGGGGAGGACCTACTCGGGCTTCGGCGAGCTCGCGACGACGAACGCGAGCGCGGGTGCGACGGCGCTCTTCGCGACGAGCACCACGCGAGACGCGCTCGGGCGGATCACCGAGCTCGTCGAGACCGTGCAGGGCGTGATCTCGACCTGGGGCTACGACTACAACGCCGCCGGGCAGCTCTCGAAGGTGAGGCTCGACGGTGTGCAGATCGCCGAGTACCAGTACGACCTCAACGGCAATCGCACCAGCGCGACCGACGAGCTTGGCGTCACGACGAGCGGGATCTACGACGCCCAGGATCGTTTGAGCACGTACGGCTCGGCGAGCTACAGCTACACGCTGAACGGCGAGCTCCAGAGCAAGACCGTGCCCGGCGTCGGGACGACGACGTATTCATACGACGTCCTCGGCAACCTCCGGCAGGTTGTGCTCCCCGATGGCCGAACCATCGAGTACCTGATCGACGGGATGAACCGGCGGATCGGGAAGAAGGTGAACGGCGCGCTCGAGCGGGGGTGGCTCTACGACGGCAAGCTCCGCGTGGTGGCGGAGCTCGACGGCGCGGGCGCTGTCGTGAGCCGGTTCGTCTACGCGACCGGGATCAACGTGCCCGAGTACACGGTGAAAGGCGGCAACACGTACCGGATCATCACGGACCACCTCGGGAGTCCGCGGCTTGTCGTCGACGTGGCCGCTGGCACTGTGGTCCAGCGTATGGATTTCGACGAGTGGGGTCGCGTGACGAGCGACAGCCAACCGGGCTTCCAGCCCTTCGGCTTCGCTGGCGG
>DYIV01000123.1 GCA_020723435.1 Slackia heliotrinireducens
CAGTTTCGTCGAGCGCTTCCTGGAGGACTGAGGGAGCGGTCCAACCAGCGGCTCGTTAGTGTCACTGTTGCCCCATGGGATTCCTGACGCTCTTCAGGTAGCCTCGGTACCGGCGGTGGGGTGACCCACAGCGGCTCTGTCGTCCAACTGGACTGACCGCCGGTTGTTTTGTCCCCCACCGCCGAGAGCCGAGGGGTCGCCGACGTGACCTAATAGGAGCCTGGCCGACAGGCCCCCAGCTAAGGCGTGTCCGCCGACGATTCCCCATCAAGTCGAGCATCCGACGGAAGGGGACACGCATGATCGTAGTGGGAATCGACCCGCACATGAAGACCCATACCGCAGTAGCTGTCGACGCTGTGACCGGAGAAGTGATCGCCAACAAGACCGTGGGCGGTGACGAGCGCGGACATGACGAGCTTCTGGGGTGGGCGCGCAAGCTCAGCCCAGAGCGCCTCTTTGCCATCGAGGACTGCAGACACGTCTCAGCAAGACTCGAGCGTCATCTTCTGCCCCGGGGAGAGCGAGTAACCCGCGTGCCGCCCAAGTTGATGGCCGGCGCTCGTGACGGCAGCCGCACATACGGCAAGTCCGACCCTATCGATGCTATGTGCGTGGCCCGTGCCGCGTTGCGCGAGCCACACCTACCAGAGGCGACTCTTGCCGGGCCCGAGCAAGACGTCAGGCTCTTGGTCGATCATCGCGATGACCTGGTTGGAGAGCGAGGGCGAATGCAGAAACGTCTCCGCTGGCACCTTCATGACCTGGATGTCGGGTTGGATCTACCGCCACGGGTGCTGGACCGCTATCTGTGGCTTGATCGGGTCGAGGAGGTGCTGAGATCGCTTCCCTCGACGACGCGCTCGCGCATCGCACTGGATCAGGTCAGGCGCTGCCGCCAGCTGACGGTCGAGATCCGGTCGCTTGAGAGCGAGATCCGGTCGATTATGCGTGTGCTCGCCCCGGAGCTTCTTGCTCTTCCCGGATGTTCAGCCATAGGTGCCGCCCACTTGGTTGGCGAAACGGCGGGTGCCTCAAGGTTCGCAAGCGAGGCGGCGTTTGCCATGCACATCGGCACCGCTCCGTTGCCAGTCTCGTCGGGCAAGTCCCATCGTCATCGCCTCAACCGCTGTGGGAACAGGCGTCTGAACTCCACGATCCACATGATCGCCGTCACGCAAGCACGTATGCATCCCGCGGCGATCGAGTTCATGCAGCGCAAGCGAGGAGAGGGCATGAGCCACCGCGAAGCACTACGATGCCTGAAGCGATACATAACTCGTGTAGTATTTAGGACGATGCTTCACGCGGAGCAAGCTGGGCTCGGCGCCGTGGCAGAGACCGGGCTGAGTGTCGATCCTATCGACATCGCCGTGTAGTGTTGACATAGGAGCAACAACCGACAAGCGCTCGGCGAGTCATGCAGTATCAGTTCAGAAGGCTGCCGGGCCTCGCGTTTGCGGTTCAGCCGCCAGGCGTTGGGCCGACCGCAAGAACGAGTTTGGAGCGCGACCTTGATCACTGCATCATTTATGGTACACTCCTAGCATGACGGACATTCCTGGTGAGGACGCAGAGCCGATTCTGCATGTGGTCTTCTACCGCACATCAAGCGGAAACGAGCCGGGGCGCGAGTGGCTCAGAGGTCTCACGCGCGAGGACCGCAAAGCGATCGGCGAGGATATCAAGACAGCGCAGTATGGTTGGCCGCTGGGGATGCCGCTGATAAGGAAGCTGGAACCTGGACTGTGGGAGGTCCGTTCCCGCGTCACTGATGGTATCGCCCGGATCGTCTTCACGGTCGACGGTGGCGTCATGGTTCTGCTTCATGGCTTCATCAAGAAGTCGCAGAAGACGCCTCCCGCGGAGCTGAAGACGGCCAGGCGACGTCTGGCGAACCTGATCGAGGAGTGAGCCCAATGAAGAAAAAGCACATAGGAAGCGACTTCAACGACTTCCTTGAAGAGGAGCGCATGCTTGAGTCCGCGGAGGCCGTGGCGGCCAAGCGGGTGATTGCCTTTCAGATTGCCCGGGAGATGGATCGCGCTCATCTGAGCAAGTCGGAAATGGCGCACCGCATGAGAACCAGTCGACCGGCCGTGGATCGCTTGCTCGATCCTGCCAACCGGTCCGTGACTCTGTCCACGCTTGAGAGGGCGGCGTCGGCCGTCGGCAAGAAACTTAAGGTAGAACTGGCGTAGGGCTGTTGCGGCTGGCCCAACCACGGCATCGAACCGACAGCGCTCGGCGAGTCACGTGCCTTGAGTTGGACCGCCGGGAGCCTCGCACTGCGGTTCAGCCAGCCAACGTTAGTCCGCCTTCGGCCGTCAATACGGATTGTCACGTTGGCGGCTTGTCGCTGACGATGTACCATGTCAAAGGAGGAGGTGCGACATGGTTCGGACACTCGAAGACAGGCGCCAGGCGATAGCGCAGGCGTGCGCTCGTTTCGGCGTGTTGCGCCTGGATGCATTCGGCTCCGCGCTACGGGATGACTTCCGCCAGGGCGACAGCGATATCGACCTGCTGGTCGAGTTCCAGCCAATGGATCCCTTTGCCCTTGTGGACGCGTACTTCGGGCTGCTAGATGAGCTGCGGCAAGTCCTTGACGCCGACGTTGATCTTGTCATGAGAGATGCAATCAAGAATCGCTATGTCGCTGCGAATGTCGAACGGACCAAGCAGGCCCTGTATGCAGCGTGACATTCGGGGCTACCTTCTCGACATCATCGAAGCCTGCGACGCAATCTCCTCTGCCACTCACAACCTGAACGTAGACGCATACCGCGAGAACCGCCTTGTTCGATCCTCGGTAGAGCGCGAGTTCATCACCATCGGCGAGGCCGTCGGCGCGATGTCGCACCTAGACCCGGAGTTGTTCGACCGGATATCCCAAGCGAGGCGGATCGTCGACTTCCGCAACAAGTTGACGCACGGATACGCGACTGTCAACGACACCGTCGTGTGGGGAATCGCGATCCGTGACGTCCCGCTGCTTCGGCGCGAGTGTGAAGCGCTCATGAGCGGGATTGATACCGGCGGCGAAGCGGACTAACCAGCAGCTAGAGCCGGCTCACTTCGTTCGCGCCTCAGCTGCCAGGCGTCGGGCGGACAACCGAGAATCCGTTGCGGTATATGTGTGTTGAGTGGACCCACCGGAGAGGGGTGACACGCGTGAACACACCAAGCTTGTGGTTTCGCATCTTCGTGGTTGCAGGCGGTATCGCCATGCTCCTCGGGGCGATCGATCCGCTTGAGGGTTCTGTCGTCATCCTTGTTGGCGGCGCCTTGGTGTTGCTCGGCATGTTCCTTTCGAAGGAGGAGCGTGGTGCGCTGCTCTATTGGACAGCTGTCGTCCTCCTGATTGCTTTGGGGGTGGCGGCCATGTTCGCCCTGAGTTCGGTTGGCGGCATCGGGGGTGAAAGCCGGCGCTCCATGTGGTGGGGACTCCTGGTCTTGCCTTATCCCGTCGGTTGGGTCATGGGTATGGCGAGTCTGCTGGCCAGGTTGGTTAGGTTCATTCGCCACCGCCGCGTCGCCACCTGATGGCGGTACGGGAGGGCGCACAATATGGGCATCTCGATCACCAAGGGGTCCTTGGATTCGCAAAGTCGGTGCATTTCGGTGTCGCTGACTGCCGCCCAACCAGCGTCTCGAGCGGATGCGTCGAAGTCTCATGGTGAAAGACAGTGCCGGTGGCGCACCGCTCAAACGCAGCGCGTTCGGTGAGAAGACTCTGTCGTGTTCGATGCGTTAGGAAGGGGTGAGGATATGCCTCCGCACTGCGACTCGAAAGACGGGCCTGTCGTCAAAGCGGCTGTCCGGGCGCTGGAGGGAGATGCGGTTGAATCGGTGCTGCCCTACGTCCCGGCAGATAGTGAGGGCGAGGTCAGAGCGGCGTTTGACAGGACCATGGCTGCTCGATCAGCGGGATCCGCTGCGGCGAGTGTTGCCGAAGAGTGGTTTTCCGAAACCGTCGTTCGACTGCACCGCGCGGGCGAAGGAGCGGCCTTCACCGGTCTCAAGCCCGCCGGCCTCGGCCACGGCGCCGTCGTCCCTGTCGCCGAACGGGCGATCGAGACCGGTGACCCAGGTGAGCTGGTGGAGTTGCTGACCGCAGCGCTTCGTGACGAGACCAATCGCAAGTTCGAGCACGTGATGCGCCTCAAACCCCAGGAGAACGGTCCCGTGGCTGAGGCGCGTCAGTACGTCGAGGCGATGCTAGGGTTCGAGGTCTGGTCGCACAAGACGCACCAATGCATTACGTCAGACCCGCTGCATGATCACGGGTCGATGCACGTCGGGTGATTCGGACAGACCGAACCAGGATTCGGGGGACAGCAGTCTCTCACCGAACCAGCGCTGGCTGGCCGACAGCCGCGGCGCTGAAGTTGTGTTGAGCATTCAGAATGAGTCGAGCAGCGACTGCGGCAGAAGCGCTAACATTGATATGAGTTGGCCGGTCAATCCTCTCTGGTTTTCAAGGTGGCCGACCCCCTCGACAAGTAGGTGCAAGCGAGCGGGCACATGGAATCGGCGCTCGACCATGCTGATATCCGCGGATCGGGACCGCACGTCTTAATCTGGCCGGAGCCTGCCTCCCACTAGGAACGCGCATCAGACTGCTCGCAGAACGTTACCGAGGATCTCTCCGGATATTCTCTGTCGCCCGCTCGCCTGCAAACTCTTATCCCTCCATGTTGTCTGTCATGGCGCCCCAGATGAAGCCCGCCAGCTCTCTGGCCACAGCGCAGATCGCCTTGTTGCGATGCTTCCTAGCGGCGATCTTTCGGTAGGTTGAGTTGAGTCGACACTGCGCCGCCCAGGAGTAGGCCACTACTTGCGGTGGCTGATCTTCCTGACGCTTGGCAAGACCGTCACGCACCGCCGGCCGGTAGCGGTACGCCCACGCCGCCTCGACCAGCACGCGTCTGATGTTGGCGTTGCCGGTCTTGGTGATAGAACCACTAC
>DYIV01000124.1 GCA_020723435.1 Slackia heliotrinireducens
GTTGAACCCGCCGAGACCCTGGCGGACGCCGTCCCTCGAGCGGTATTCGAAGACTTCGACATTGTGCTCCTCGATCTCATACTCCCCGACGGCGACGGTCGCGACTTCCTCAGACAGGTCAGGCCGCGACAACCCGAGCTTCCCATTATCGTGGTAAGCGCCATCGGCGAGGTGGCCGACAAGGTCGAGCTTCTCGACATCGGCGCCGACGACTACATGACCAAGCCCTTCGCCTTCGCTGAGCTGTCGGCGCGGGTGCGCGCCAACGCGCGTCAGGGACGCTCCACCTCGCGAGTGCTCCAGGCGGGGGACATGTCTCTGGACACGCGCACGCGTGTGGTGAGACGCAAAGGAATCTCGGTCGATCTTCCCGCGCGAGAATTCGCGCTTCTGCAGTACCTTATGGAGCACCCGGGGCAGGTTCTGAGTCGGCAGCAAATCCTCGACGCCGTCTGGGGTTTCGACTTCGACGGCGTCTCCAACGTCGTCGACGTCTACGTCGGATACCTCAGGCGCAAGCTCGACGAGCCGGGTGAGACTTCCGCTATCGAGACGGTACGTGGGGCCGGCTACCGTGTTCGGCGCTAGGAGGCTGACCGCGACCGGTCGCGTGGCTCTGGCCGTGACGCTGGCTACAACCGCTGCGGTCACGCTATTGGCAATCATGGCCTACCTCGGCATCGAGCGGCGCCTGGCCGCCGAAACCGACCGCGCCCTGCTCGATGAGACGAGGATGTTCGCCCAAGCCCTCCGGGAGCAGTCACGACCCGGCGCGGCCACCGTCGAGGCCGCCGTGCGCTCCTATCTGTCGGCGCTGTCGGCGTGAGGCTCGGGTGGTTCTCCCGTCCTCCTCGTGCGCCTCGCCGACGGGCGCGTCCTGTCCAATTCGTCTGTCAGATTGGAGAGTGTCCCTGCCAACGCCGCGGCTCTTCGGGCCGCCACCCGCACGCGCACGTTTCTTGACCTGGGCGCCGGTCAAGCGGACTACCGCGCCGTAGTCTCCACGATCGAATCCCAGGATGGAAAGGTCGTCGGTGTCTTCGAGGCGGCGCTTCCCCGCGCGCCCGCAAGGGCCACGGCGGCGGACGTCGCCTGGACCCTATTCGGCGCCGGCCTGGCGGTGGTCGTCATCGGCGCGCTCGCTTCGGCCGCTCTCGCGCGCACCAGCCTGAACCCGCTGCGGCAGGTGGCGGCGCGGACTCGCGCCGTCACCCATTCGTCACTGGGAGAGCGCATCGACTACGACGGACCCGACGATGAAGTGGGCATCCTGGTCGCCGCGGTCAACGGCATGCTCGGCCGCCTAGAAACAGCGTTCGGGGAACAGAAGCGATTCGTCTCCGATGCCTCGCATGAGCTCAGAACGCCGTTGGCCGTCATCAGCGGCCATCTTGACGCCGCCATCAATCCGAATATCGGCGAGGCCGATCGCGAGGCGTCGCTGGAGACGGTCCGCGAGGAACTCGGGCGAATGGAGCGCCTCGTCGACGAGCTGCTGATGCTGGCGCGACTCGACGCCGGGCCGGGACGGACGCATCAGCCGCTCGATCTGGGAATCGTCGTGATGGAGGCCGTCCAACGCGCTCGCGCCCTCGGACCGACGAGCATAGAGGCAAGCTGCGCCGACGAGCCTTGGGTTAGCGGCGACCCGGATCAGCTGCTTCAGGCCGTGCTCAATCTGACGTCAAACGCGGTACAACACGCCGGCTGGGACGGAACGGTGACGGTTTCCTGCTTCAGCCGGTCTGGGCGGGCCTGCGTGCGAGTCCAGGATGACGGGCCGGGCATCGACCCGAAAGATCTGCCTCACGTCTTCGACCGCTTCTACCGAGGCCGCGGCACAAGAAGCGAGGCCGCGGGAAGCGGCCTCGGGCTGGCGATCGCCAAGCGACTGGTGGAGGTACACGGCGGGGAGATCAGCGTCGAGAACATCGCCGCGGCTTCCGGCGGGGGCGACATTGCGACCGGCGCGAGCTTCACGATCACCTTGCCGCTCATCCAGCCGCCACCGGTGCGGTCGTAGGCTAGTCCTCTACCTTCCTATCGAAGCCCTCGATCTTCCAGGTTCCCGAGTCGTCGGGCCTCAGAAGATAGGTGATTGTCGCTTTCTGACCGTCCTGTGTGCCAACGTCCACCACGACAGTAGCCGAGTCCTGCCCCATCTCATCGCGGGTGATCTTCAGCGACGTGTATCTGAGAAGCCATCCCGCGTTCGCCTCGACCGTCTTCTCGAAGGCGTGGACGTCGATCTCGGCGCGATAGTCGTTGGACATGAAGTCGTAGGCCGTCTCGAAATCATGTCGCTTGATCGCCTCGGCCTGATCGGTAACGACCCTTGCGGCCGCACTCTTGCCGTCCGAGCCGCTCGAGGTATACACGACGTAGCCGATCAGCGCGGCGGCGACGGTCACGAAGAAACAGAGCACGAGCGCGCAGCCGCAGCCGATGAACCACCACTTCTTGTTGCTCTTGGGCGGCGCGCCCTGTGCGGCACCCTGACCCACCGTTGCCGCGCCACTTGCCGGTGTCTGACCTGAGTCGTTCATTGCGTCCTCCCTCCAGCTATCCCCACGCTTCGCCGAGTGGTGGGACCCCTCGCGGCTGGGCGTCGCCGGCCGCATGGGCCCCGCTTGTACCTCAGCTACCTTACATACTGCTCGTACAGCTCCCGACCATCAATCGGCGTCATTTGCTCGTTGTAGTGCGGGTTGTCGCCGTTGTAGTTATAGTAGTTGTACGGCTGACCCTCGTAGTAGTCGCCGGTCGCCGTGTTCTTCGTGCCCCAAGCGTCGGTGTGATAGATGGTGCCGCCCTCCATCTGTGACACCCAGTCCTGCTCGCCTCTAATGTAGTTAGTTCTCTGGTAGTCGATGTAGTCCTGGCTGGCTTGGCGCTCCTCGTAGGCGGCGTTCATCATGCTGTGAATCTCCTGCGCGTTTCGGGCCACGAGTTCGCTGGTCTGGCGCTGCATCTGTCGCAGGCGCGCCTGCCCCTGCGCCACGTAGTTCCTCGCCCATTCCTCATCGATAGTGTAGGAGCCCATCATCTCGGCGAAGGTCGGAGCGTAGGACTCGAACTTATCCTCGGGAGCGATAGCGGTCAGGTGCCTCAGCGACCAGTTGGTCTTGAGGCGCGTGTCGAAGCTGAAGCCCAGCGTGAATCCCTTGGCCGCGAGGCCTTCCTTCGTCCGACAGGTGTAGGTGAAGTCCTCCACGGTCACGGTGCCCACCGTGTAGACCTGAGCGAAGGCCCGCGCCAGCTCAGGCTGGTTGTTCACATCTGTGAACTCCATGTTCGTCAGCAATCCGGACTTCTCACCAAGGAACTTCAGCGCCTCATGTGGCACTAGATAGTCGGAGACCGGGATCGGCGAGTTTCTCAAGCCCAGCGCCGGGGTGACGCAGTCGGCATTGCTGGAAGTGAAGCTGCAGCCCTCCTGCTCGCTGTAGGCGACGAACTGCCCCTTGCCGATCTCTTGGACCTTCCAGTCCTGCGGCATCTTGAACGAGCACGAGCCATCAGAGAGGCGGTAGGTGACGAGCGTCTTCTTGACGGCGCCCGAACCAGAGTACTGGAACGCGCCCTTGATCGCCTTCACGTTGGAGAGAATGGTCAGAAGCTCCTGCTTCTTCTCGCTCAACTTGCCGCTCGGCGCGATGATCCGCGAACAGGAGAAGTTGCCCTCGCCGGTCGAGGCCCAGCACCGGAACTCCTTGGCCCCGGCATCCGTCGAATACGTGCCGTCGAAGACGACCCTGTTCTTCTCGGGCGATGTCATCGCGCCGGTGATCTGCAAGTCCCGATACTGCTCGCTCATCCGCTTGATGGAATTCTTGGCGACGGCGACCGCGTCTCCGCCATCGGAATCGCGGCCGAGGCTCACGACGACCTGGTATGCCTGATTCGGATCGGAGACCGCGATCGTTCGGTGCTGATCCTGGTATCCTTCGTCCACACTCCAGTCGCTTGGCGCATAGACGACGAAGCTCGCGTCCTTTGTGACCTGCTTCTTCATCTCAGGCTTGCCCCCATCGTCAGTCCCGCCGTCTGTGCCGTCATCCGTGCCGGTGCTGTCATTGCTGCCGTCGATCCTCGCCCCGGCCGGTATCCTGCCGCCGCGCGAACTGCCGACGCAACCAAGCAAGAGCGTGCCGAGCAAAGCGCCCGCGCATAGTAGGCTCATTGCCTTGGTTGGCCGGTCCCCTCTGGCTGCTAACATCTTACTCACACCCCTTCGTCCGATGACCCGTCACTCGCCGCGAGCCTCGTGCTCGCTTGGCTTTCTGTTGGGTACGACCGCGAAAGAGCGCAAGAGGTTCAATCTGAACGTTCGCGACACTCAGAGCGGTTGCGTGCGGAGGTCAGGAGTGGTATCAAGGGGAGACAGAGCGCTGCTTGTCTGCCGTAGACCGGGCGAGAGAATCGCGGCGGCGATAGGCCGATCAGACTCACACCAGGACATATCGACCGCTGACGCCAATCGCCACACTAGGCCGGGGAAGCGACGAAGTCTTGCCATCCGATGGGCACCGGCAAGGTGGAGCGAGTGGTGCAACCGACCCTAATGGGTCGGTTGTTGCGTTTTGTGGGACGGAAAGGACGCCGAAACGTCGCCGGCACGGCGGCACGGGGGGTGCGGATGATGACACGCACGCAACGCAGACGGACCACGAGAAAGATGAGGCACGCGAGACGCGCGGCACACCCGCGACGGCCCTCACTTGCACTCCTCGCGCTTGGGACCGTGGCGGCTCTCTTCTTCAGCCTGACCGCTGGGCTCCTCTTCGCCTCAACTGCGGCGGCGGAGCCGCCGGTGGTCATTGTCGTGCCTTCCGGACCGGGCGGCGCGCCCCAGCCCA
>DYIV01000014.1:0-5789 GCA_020723435.1 Slackia heliotrinireducens
AAAGTGAACGCGGACCGCTCCTTCACGCGCTCGATAGCTGCGTCCAAGTCGCTGGCGATGACGTCGTGCTGTCTGCCCAGATCCACAAATGGTATGGCTACTGCGGTCGTCATCTGCATCACGTCCTAGTAGGTCGCCAAGGATCCGTCGATCTTCGCGCGCCGTACGGCGCGACTGAATGTCCAGAAGCTCAGCGGTACGACGACGCCCGCGAAGACCGCAAGCGCTCCGATGTCGCCCCGCAATGCCCAGAGTCCATGCCCCTTGAGGAGTGCAAGGCGCATCCCGCGCAACCCGTAGAACAGCGGGAAGAAGTAGGAGAAGCCCTGCAGCCACTTCGGTAGTACCTGAACTGGGAAGAACGTGCCGCCCATGATGCTCGAGGCCGATCCGAAGATCCAACTGATGGGATCGCCGCGTTTCAGCACCATGATGAAGCTGGCAGACATGATTCCTAGTCCGCTGAATACGCAAACCATGAGAACGAGAATGAGAATCGCGGCAGGCATATTGGCTTGGCCCAACTCCAGCCCGAAGAAGGCCACGCCAACGATGAGATAGGCCGCCACATTGATCGTGGTGAACAAGAAGCTCCACAGCGACGAGAGCATGACGATCTCAGTGAGTCTCGTCGGGGTCACCAGCATCGCCTCCAACGTCCCGGCCGCCTGCGCGGAGCTGATGCTCGAAGAGAAGACCCCAAGCCCGGTTCCGAGAAAGCCCGACAGCGCGATTCCGATCAGGACGAACGCGAAGTAGTTCCCACCGTAGGGCGCCAAGTATGGGCTGACGCTCCTCCCCATGAGCTTGGACACGAAGAAGAAGATGGCCACCGCGAAGAAGATGCCGACGAAGTTCATGATGAATGCGAGCCTGTAGCTCGTCTGCACCCGGAGGTCCTTGACCAGAAAGGCCCATGCTTTGCGGGCAATCATCGTGCTCCAGCTCCCGACACGTGCTCGACGAACATGTCCTCCAATCTCAGGTCCTCTCTTTCGCAAGACAGAACCGAACCGCCGAGTTCCGTGACGTCGGCGATTATTCGTGGCAGGAGGTTCTTGCCGTCAGGAAAGGCAAAACGCATCACCATCGCGGCCGACTCGCCGTCCGGCTCAACCGCTGCCAGTTCAAGGCAGTGACGATTCATCACCTTCAGCGCATCCCGCTGCGCCACGCCACACAGTCGCAGAGCATAGCTGTCGTGCGGCCGAAGACTCCTGCGCAGTTCGACGAGCGTCCCACAGAAGGTCAGCTTGCCCTGGCACAGGATGGCGAACCTGTCACACAGCTGCTCGATCTCTTCGAGGCGGTGCGACGTCAGGAATACCGTCCGCCCCTCACCATCGACCAAGCGCTCCCTGATGAAGTCCTTGATCTGCCGGGCCGCCATGGGATCGATGCTCTTGGTCGGCTCATCGAGAAAGAGGACGGCGGGATCTGTCAACAGCCCCCGCGCGATCGCAAGCTTCTGACGCATGCCGCTCGAGTAGCTGTACACCATGTTGTCGGCTGCGTCTCTCAAGCCCACTCGTTCCAGCACCTGATCGATCCTGTGGCGAGCTTGACGCCCGAACAGGTTGGATAGTGCAGCAAAGAACTCCAGGTTCTGGTATCCGGTGAGCCGCCAGTGGAAGCTGCGCTCCTCTCCCGACACGAAGCCAACCAGGCGCTTGACCTCGTCTTCCTCACGGCGTACGTCATGCCCGCAGATAGAGGCTGTTCCGCTCGATGGCCATAGCAGCGTGCACAGCGTCTTCACCAGCGTCGTCTTGCCGGCGCCGTTCGGCCCGATCAGGCCAAAGAGCTCCCCCGGCCGCACCTTGAGGCTAACGCCGTTCACCGCGATGACCTCCTGCCTAATCGGCGACCGCATGATCAACGACGCCAGCCTGCCAGGCGGCGAGTATTTCTTCTCCAGATCGAATGTCTCTACGGCGTACAAATCCCGCTCACTTCCAGTCGTCCTGCGCTTCCATGGGTCACGCTCACGTCCATCGCGCTAGTGCTTGTTGCCCGGCCCGCCCGTGTCACCTTGCGCCGGGAATCCATGTGCGTAGCTGCAGTTTGTCCCACCGCACGTCTTGCCGGCGTCGACACTCTGGTACACGCTCTGCGGCAGAAGCAAGCAGGCGCCGCTTCTGGCGACGAACTCCGCCTCGTCTGACACCTTCGGCTTCTCATAAGCCTCTCTCACTTGGAGCCTCCCTCCTTACATCCATCCCGCTGGATCGTTCCGCGATCCTCTCAATCGCACATGCGAAGCTTGACGGGCCAAACATGTCCCCATCTTCCAGCAGCGCAAATGCAGGGCACCGGCCACAGTAGCCCAGTGACCGGCAACTACTGCAGCCCTTGAGGCCCGCCATATGCGCCCCACGAATCCTCTGCAGCTCGGCTGAGTCCCGCCACAACTCCGAGAAGCGATGCTCTCGCAGGTTCCCGGCAACTGTGGGCAGAATCGCGCAGGGTTTGAGATCCCCGTAGGGTGAGATCGCGCAGGTGTCCCGGCCCGCTCCACACATGGGCACATTCCGCAGCGCCGCCCCTCGAAGGTCGGTACGTTCCTTGGCGGTGATTCGAACTGCCTCCGGATAGAGAGCACCGTCGGCCAGCAGGTGCTCCAATTCCGGCTCTCCCACCCGATGGATGCAGCTGCCGCGAGACCCATCGACCCGAGGCCCCACGTAGAAACTGAAGGAGAAGGCCGCGCCGATTTCGTCAGCCAGCTCTCTGGCGCGCTCGAATTCCTGCACGTTGTGTTTCATGAGCAGGTACTTGACGGCCGTCCGCACACCAGCCTCATTCAATTCGCGCAAACCCGTGAGTGTGCGCTCGAAGCTGCCGCGAACTCGCGTAATTACATCATGCGTCTCAGGATTCGCGCCATAAAGGCTGACCCCAACGTCCACAACGCCGAGTCCCGCGATTTGTCGCGCGACGCGGTCGTCGATGCGCGTTCCGTTCGTAAAGAGCCGCACGGCGAAGTTGGCGTCGCGAGCGTACCGGCAGACTTCGCGCCAATCTCGACGAACCAAGATCTCACCACCGGTCAGAGTAAGGAACAGCGCGCCGGCGCCCGCCAGCTCGTCGAGTATGTAGATCAGCTCGGGCGTCGACAGTTCCTGGCCGCCCGGGTCCACAACATAGCAGTGTCCACAGCGCAGATTGCAGCGGTAGGTCAGCTCGACGAGCACGTTGAGCGGAATGTTTCGGTCAGTTGCCTTCTGCAGCACGTCGGCGACGGCTGTGGAGCCTCCATCGGTCACGTCGTCGTCCTCTCCTCAGACGAATAGCAGGAGATCAGTGCGATGCCCCGTCGTTCGAGTTCGCCGATGAACTCCTCGATGTCACGTCGGACTGCAGCCCCGTCTTCGATCTCGAATCTCGTTTGGACGGCAGCCTCCATGTCCGAAACGGTATGCGCGCCGTCGGCCAGTTCCCAGATGACCGTGCCTGCGCGGTTCAAGGTGAAGACCCTGCTGCCGTCATCGCCCGAGACCTTCACGACGAGCGCCTCCCGGTCAATGACGCGATAGGCGCAATCCGGATCCCGCCGTACAAACCTACTGAGTGACACTGCCCACGCACCTCCAAAACTCCACTTCATTAGGAGCGAAATAAAGCCGATAGGACCTCGTAGACTGGACAACCTCGCCGAGCACGTCCAGAACGGCCTGGCTCGGCAACAGCTGTTCCGCCTCGTAGAACAGGTGTGGAAGCACCTCTACAGCGGCGGTCAGCGGGGGGAGTTGCTCAACGTGGACCCGGTCGTGCTTGTGAAGCAGAAAGAGGGCGCCGACGGGAACGTCGGTTGCCAGCGCCACGGGCGCCAGGTGGGTCTCATTCCAGAAAGGCGTCGCGAATACGCGAACGTGTCCGTTTACGCACTTCAGCGCGACAAGTTCGTCGCCCAGGATGTGGCGGTCGCCCGAGAGGTGGGCCACGGTGCTCTTTCCCCCCTCAGGAAGCGCTGCGAAGATGCACCCCACTCCTTTGTCCACGACCGCAGAGGCGTGAACGATGACCCCCTTCTCTGTGGGCAAGAGAAGGGAATACAGAATCCGCAGGAACGCATCGACAGCTTCCCACTCGGGCGACACGCCAACGGTTGCGCGACCATCATCGACTGAGACAGCACCTTCGAAGTTGTACGACTCAACCTCGAAGAACCCACATGCCGCCTTCGTCGTGATCGGTCGCGGCGTTCGCCTCGACAGTTTGGGATCAACCTGTACGTCTACAATGAGTTGCGGCTCGGCCAGGGAATCGAACTTGCGGTATGCGTTCTCGACCCGATTCGCCATTGATGGATCGACTCCGCGCACCCGCAGCAGGCATGCCAGCTCTGCGATCTCCACTCGGAGCTCCATCACAGCCGCTCGGGGCGTGACCTTTTGGGCGACAGTCCCAGCCTTCCCGAACGACGGGCCGGTAGCGGTACGTTCCCGAAC
Source organism: Slackia heliotrinireducens (assembly GCA_020723435.1). Taxonomy (GTDB): domain Bacteria; phylum Actinomycetota; class Aquicultoria; order DYIV01; family DYIV01; genus DYIV01. The sequence continues at coordinate 4,452 of DYIV01000014.1, forward strand.
GCTACACGCCTCGCGCATCACGTCGGCCGCCTCCCCTCAAGCCGTTCGGAAGCTCCAGACGTGCGTCTGATCACTCGCTCCTGCGCAGCTCGCAGCATGCGCTTCGCCCTCGCGCACACGACGTCGGCCCAGTACCAGTCCCCGGCAAGGGTCCGTCGCTTCGCCCACCGGCCGGTACGATAGACAAGGTCTATTGCTCTGGACAGCGGCCACAGAGTCCGGTTGATGGCCCTCAGGCTCAGCTCATCTCGCCCGTGCCCGCCATCGGCCGGCTCAATGCGGACTACTCTTCCGATGATGTCGCCTATCGCGATGGCGCCCGACTCGAGACCCGCGTCTCCTTTCTGGCGGAAGCGGACTTCGCCACGGCGTGTGGACCTTGCTATGATCCGGTGAACCACTAGGCACCCGTGCAGCCGCAACAGGACAACATCGCCGCGACGGATTGACCGCGTGTCGATGACGCGCGACACAGTGACTCGATCACCGACGTGTACAAAGGGCGTCATGCTCTTGCCCGCGATGCGCAGTGGCATCCGCGCGCCGCGTGCAAGGCTCTCCAGCCACATGTCCCAAAGGACGCCGTCGGCGGTAACGTCAAGCCTGCCGGTCGCTCGATCTTCTTTCTCGCAATCGATCCCCGCAGCCAAAAAACAACTCTCCTTCAACTACTCGGCAAGGACTCTCCTGGGGCCCTGGCCTGGAGGCGACGTAAGTAAAGATGAACCTCGTGCCTACTCTCGATCTTGCTACTTGCTGCTAGCAGTTCGGGGTAGGGTTCTGGCACACATCGGCACCACTCCACGTACCCGAGCTGTTGCCCACGATGTAGACATTGCAGGCATGAGCCTCTGGCTCCTTGACGGATGCCGACTCAATGCGCGGTGGTTCGTACCTCTTCTTGTCGTCCAAGCTGCATCACCTCCGTTGTGATCCGCGTCATGCGGCAAACCTCTGCCGAGGGCCCCAGGAAATCGTGACCTTCCAGATATGCGAAGCCGGGACAGCGAACGCAGTTGTCCCGAATAGCGCACTCGTAGCACGCGGGAAGCTCTTGCTCGGTCGTGTTGCGGATCTTCGTGAAAGCTGGGCCGTGCCATATCGCCGCGAGATCTTCCTCGACCGCGTTCCCAGCTCGCTGTCGCCACAGCACGCAGGGGTATACGTCTCCGATGGGAGAGATCGCGCACTTGCTTCGGCCGGCAGAGCACATAAGGGCACATCGATCCTCTTCGCCCTTCGTCGCAGCGTCCCCGGCGGACAGCGCCAACCACCGAGAGCCGACAAACTCCCTCATCTGTTCGTCTGTCAGCCGATGAGAGAGCGGCTGTCGACACC
>DYIV01000014.1:5799-21795 GCA_020723435.1 Slackia heliotrinireducens
ACCCGTTGGCGCAAGGGGCTATCATCGGATCTGCGGAATAGTGAGCCCCGATGTCATCAGCAATCGCCCTTATCTCGGCAACCTCACGCAAGTTGCGCTGCATTACTGTGGTCTTCACGGTCAGCCTGACCCGCTCGGCAGCGAGATAGTGCAGCCCCCTCAATACCCGCCGGAATGATCCGTCGAGGCCTGTGATGGAGTCATGTGTCTGTGCCGTCGCGCCATGCAGGCTGACATCGACCTGCGTGGGATTGGACTGTGCTATCTCGCGTGCCACGTCCTTTGTGACCGCGTAGCCGTTTGTGGAGAAGCAATAGAAGAGCCCCAACGCACGAGCATGCTCTACGATCTCGAAGAAGTCGTCTCTCGTCAGAATCTCCCCACCGGTGAATAACACCGTGAAGGTGCCCGCCTGTTGAAGACCGCCCAGGACGTTCTTGACATCGTCGGTGGGAAGCATCTCCTGTTCGCAGGAGCCCGCGAGGAAGCAGTGTCGGCAACGCAAGTTGCAGTTGTGGGTGATTTCGAAGTACACGTTCTCCGGGAGGGACACCCGCCCGTCACTCTCGCGAATTCCGCGGATCCTCTCGATGACTCCGCTCACATCTCACCATCCAGGACGGGTTCCTTCGCTCGCTCGACAACGCAGATGAGCCCTGTTTCCTGCAACGTCGGCAGGAACGCGGCAATGTCCTTCTCGATCCGGTCAAGCGGTGCGTCGTACTCCTCACAGATGCTGCGCGCGATATCGCCCACCGACCTTGGCTCTTCCAGCAGACTCCAAATCCGGGTGGCCGTCTCATTGAACTCGTGCACCATGTACTCCCCATCAAGGGTCAGGCATACGGTTCTTCCGTCGACGACGCGCCAGATTGAGCGGTCATCCCGGGACACAAGGGTGTTCTCATCGATTCGGCTACTTGGGACTGTCAACTCCTGCACCCTCCTTCTCGGTGGCAAGCGCTAGCTCAACACATGGCCAGAACGATAGGTCCGGCCTGAATCCGATCTCATAGCAGGGAACGCATCGGCTGGCCGATGCAGCTAGGTCTACATCCAACGCACCGTCGGACAGCAGACCCGGTATGCGGAACTCCGGAGTCAGCTGACCTGTCATCGTCGAGATGGCCTCTTCCAGACGAAGAGCACGCACACTCGGCTCGGTTGCCTGACGAAGCAAGAACACAGCTGTCAGCGGAACCCAGACCACTTCGTTCTGCCGCATGTCGCCTCCAAGAGGCGTGTTGCACACCTCGAATCCCCGCTCGGTCTTGGAGATGCACACCTTCTCGTCAGTGAGAACGCGCGCACCCAGCGAGGCCTCACCGATGAGTCTGCAGAAGGTCGTCTTGCCGACGCCTGACGGTCCCGTGAAGATCAACCCCATCCCCTCCACCAAGACGAGACCGCCATGCATGAGGAACTGGCTCTTGCGCGCGACGTTGCGGATGTGTCGAAACGCGGCGTGCAGAATCACATTGACGAGTACTTTCCGGTCTTCTCCGCTGTCTCCCAAGACATAGATGTCTAGAACACGGCCTCTCGATCGGGCAACCCATTCAAGATCGGCCGCGACCGGCCGAGTCCGCGGCGGGAAGAAGACGATCCGCACAAGCCAGTCGAGTGTGCCTGGAGGGGATGAAGCAGGATACATACGCCCCAGCCATCGTTGCATGCGATCATCTGACGTGACCAAGCCCACGGACACGTCCCCCAGGACGAGCGTTGGAGCTCCCCGGTCTCGATCTTCTACCTGGCTATTTGGTCTCTCGCACAGCTGCCTCATGCCTCGGCCTCGGCTCTCATCGTTCGCCTCGCTCGCCGTTTGGCTCAGCCAATCTCACGTGCCTTCCGGCCTTGTACTCGCCCACGACGAGAACTAAAATAGACATGCCGAAAGGGAAACCACTCACGGTGACCTTCTAGGCATCGGGCTGAAGGAGGTCGCTCTCCTTCAGTCCATCTATTTAGCTATCTCTTACTGCTGAATTGCCGCTTACAGTACCTTTGGCGCGGTGTGTCCCTCCCCCAGAGATCGTCTGGCGTCCCCGTAAGAAACACATGCATGTCGTCTGCTGGGATTGGCCCAACAGAAAGGCGTACAACGGCTAAGGGAAGTCGTGATGGTGCTTAAGTGTGTGCGCGAGCGTTCGTGGAATGCTGCTACATACTGGCTTGAATGCCTGCTACGGCTCTGCTCGATTCGGTTGTGGTTCCCCGTGCCCCTCCACCAGTTTTCAAAAGTGCCCCTAGACGAACAAAACCGACCGCGCTAGCGCTGGTCGGTTGCACCACTGGCTCCTCGCGGCATCCGGTGCCCACACTCGCTGCCGCGACTCACTGCCCCCACGGTTCTCAAGCTCTGAAACTGTCAACCGGTCGCCTCTGGACTTCCGCCTCGCTGTCCGGTTGGTCCGCCCACACGCGACTATAAACGCACGCTAGCATATATGCCAACATCAAGTCAACCACGCAAAGTGCATAAGTTCGCGCGCATGCTCAGCATTGCCCCTGTGACAGCCGTAGGACAAGCTCGATTGTCCTTCTCGGAGACTCTCGCTCAGCGCAATCCGTCCGCGTCGGATCCCCCATCGGCGGCACGCTTCTTCCCCGCCTCTAACGCGTGCCTGGCCGCGTATTGTCGCAGATGGAGATATGTGTGCCCCGCTTGCCATATGTGACGCGCTGTCAGGGTCTCCCGTCATCAGATCGCCTTCACGTGCGGTCCGGCCGCGCCCGCTCGGGGACCGCACGTGAAGGCTCCCCAGGGCCCGCGCCGACTCGCGCCTACGTAGAAGCTCCCGGGGCCATGGTCGTCGCCCCGGGAGCTTCTCGAGCAATCGTTGTGCGTGTCCCCGTCTATCGCACGAACAACGGCGCGAAGATGACGGCGACGACGGACATCACCTTGATGAGAATGTTCATGGACGGACCGGCGGTGTCCTTGAAAGGATCGCCGACCGTATCGCCGACGACGGCGGCGGCATGAGCCGACGTGCCCTTCCCGCCGAACTGGCCTGTCTCGATATACTTCTTGGCGTTGTCCCACGCGCCGCCGGCATTGGCCATGAAGATGGCGAGCAGGAAGCCCACCACGAGCGTCCCTGCCAGGTAGCCCCCGAGCGCCTCCTTGCTCCAGAGCCCAACTGCGATCGGGCTGGCAACAGCGAGCGTGGCAGGAATGACCATCTCCCGCAGCGCGGCCCTTGTGCTGATGTCAACGCACTTTGCGTATTCCGGCTTCGCGTCCTCCCTGCCCTCGCGCAGACCCGGTATCTCCCTGAACTGACGGCGTACCTCCTCGATCATCTTGTACGCGGCGCGGCCAACGGCTTTGATCGCCATCGACGAGAACAGAAACGGGAACATGCCGCCCAAGAACAGACCGGTGAGCGTGGTGATCTGCAAAATGTCGATGCTTTGGAGCCCGACCTTCTGCCCGTAGAGCTTGAAGTAGGCAAGAGCCGTGACCGCAGCCGACGCAATGGCGAAGCCCTTGGCGATCGCCGCCGTCGTGTTGCCGGCCGAATCAAGCGAGTCGGTGATCTTCCGCACCTCCGGGTCCTGATGGCTCATCTCAGCTATGCCGCCCGCGTTGTCGGCGATCGGCCCATACGCGTCCACGGCAACCACGATGCCCGTCGTCGCCAGCATGCCGATTGCCGATAGTCCGATGGCGAACAACCCACCACCGTCCATTGCCCACTGGCCCGAGTAGAAGGATGCGAGCATGGCGGCCGCCAGAATCACGATTGAATACGCCGTGGAGCGCATACCATCGGAAATGCCGGAAAGGATGACCGTCGCCGGACCGGTCTGAGCGGATTCCGCGATCTCCTTAACACCCTTGAAGGCGTCCGACGTGAAGACCTCGGAAACCTGGCCAATCGCCATACCTGCCACCAGGCCGGCGATGATGGCTATGAAGAAGCCCGCGGGGTTGACGACTGCGACGCCGTTGTATGTGTAACCCCCGAGAAGCCAGACCACGAGCACATAGCACGCGATAGTCGTAAGAATCGCGGCGGCGTACGTGCCGACGCTGAGAGAGCGACCGGGATGACCGCCCTCCTTCCCCTTCACGAAGATCGCGGCCGCAGCGGAGCAGATGATGCCCACGGCGGCGATCAGGACAGGCAATAGCGCCCCTCGGAAGCCGAGAATGATCGAACCGAGCGCCAGCGGGGCCACGATCGATCCCACGTAGGACTCGTAAAGGTCGGCGCCCATCCCCGCCACATCGCCCACGTTGTCACCGACGTTGTCGGCGATGACTGCCGGGTTGCGCGGATCATCCTCCGGGATGCCCGCCTCGACCTTGCCGACCAGATCGGCCCCGACATCGGCGGCCTTAGTGTAGATGCCTCCGCCGACGCGCGCGAAGAGCGCGATTGTCGATGCTCCCAGGCCGAATCCCGGGATTATGTTCTCAAAGACGTCCTTGGCCGACCGCGTCATCCCGAAAAGCGACAGCATTTGGTTGGAGACGTTCGGTGAGTTGGGATCGAACCCGGCGGCGAAGAGAAAGACGAGAAAGCATAGCGAGACGCCGAGGAGGCCGAGGCCGGCCACGGTAAGCCCCATGACGGCTCCGCCACGGAACGCCACCTCCAGCGCCTTTGCGATTCCGCTGCGCGCGGCCGACGTTGTGCGGGCGTTCGCGCGCGTCGCGATAAATAGACCAATAAAGCCGGCAGTGCCGGAGAACGCCGCACCCACAAGATATGCTACAGCCGTCAGCGGCTGCTGGAGCCAGAACAGAATGATGGCCGCCACGACCACCAGAACAATGGCGACCGCCCTGTACTCGCGGCTTAGAAACGCCATCGCTCCCTCTTGGATGGCCTTCGACAGCTCGGCCATCTTCTCGACGGCGATCTCTTGGTCAAGGACCCATTTCGCGAAGTAGGCCGCAAAGCCAAGGCCCACCAACGCGCATGCCGCGGCGATCAGCACCATCGGCACGCCCGGTCCCCCTACTGTAGACGCAACTGGCATGGACTCCCCTTTCCTCTCACGACACAACTTGTCCCTTGCTACCTGGGCTTTCCCAGGCAAAGAACACGTAACTATATGTACAACGCCTGGCTGCTGTCAATCGGGCGCGTCCCCGCCGATTCGCACCAGATTGACGCCGGCTACTACACCATCCACGACTTGGGAACATACAGCGACTGATAGGTCCGAACGGCGAAGCGGTCGGTCATTCCGGCCACGTAGTCGCAGACCTTGGTGGGTAGCTCGTCAGGGCTCGACGGCCGGAATTCCTTGGGTAGCTCTCCCGCATGCCGCATGTAGTGATCGAAGAGCGTCTTCAAGACACGCGTGGCTTTGGGATCCTCCGCCTTGGCGTACGGATTCTCATAGACCCGATTGAATAGGAAGCGGCGCAGGTCGTCCATCGCTCCGGCCCTCTCAGGGGTGAGGCGGATCGTCTCCAGATCGGCGCTGGCGGCAACCATGTCTCTGGCGAGCGCTCCGATGCGCTGCCCCGGATGTCTGCCGAGTGTTTCGATAACGTGTCTGGGCAGTTCGTCCTCGGAGAGCACGCCGGCACGTACGGCGTCGTCGACGTCGTGGTTCACGTAGGCTATGCGATCGGAGGTCTTGACTATGCAGCCCTCGAGCGTCGCCGGATCGGTTCCGCCGGTGTGATTGAGGATTCCGTCGCGAACTTCCCAAGTCAAGTTGAGGCCTTTGCCGTCGTATTCGATGTGCTCCACGACACGCAGGCTCTGTTCGTTGTGGAGGAACGGCATCCTCACGTTTGGGTAGTCGGACCTCACGGCCCCCAGCGACTCGGTCAGTGCCCCCTCCCCCACGTGACCGAAGGGCGTATGGCCCAGATCGTGGCCGAGCGCGATCGCCTCGGCCAGGTCCTCGTTTAGCCGCAGCGCCCTGGCGATCGTGCGTGAGATCTGGCTGACTTCCAGCGTGTGGGTGAGCCGCGTGCGATAGTGGTCACCCTCTGGAGCGAGAAAGACCTGTGTCTTGTGCTTGAGACGGCGAAACGCCTTTGAGTGGATGATCCGGTCCCGGTCCCGCTGGAATTCGGTCCGCAGACTGTCGGGGTCGAGCGGCTCGCGGCGTCCCCTCGTCTTCGACGACAGCGCCGCTTGAGGTGCGAGCCACGCGCGCTCTCGCTCTTCGATCTGCTCGCGGATGGAGGTCGGCGCGCTCATGAGGGCAACCACGGAGTCTCATGCCGGGCATGGAGTCTGGCGAGTGCAACCGCATCCGAAGGCGTCCGTCCTGCAGCAGCTACGCCCAGACGCTGCTTCCCAGCAGCTGTCCCCCAATGGCGGCGGCCAGCTCCAATGGGATAACCTCGTAGCCCAGGCCGGAGGCAAGCCTCATGACGATGATGATCGGCACTGAGGCGTGGACGAACGCGAACCATTGCCACGAGAACTTCTTCGTCCGAGCACGCAGCCGCCCAAGCGGCAGATTGATGAGGAACGCAACGAGGAGTATGCCGAGTAGAATCGCGATTTGCATCTCGTACTTTCAGTCTGGTGCAAGCTCGACGCAATTCTACCACGGCTTCCCTGTCGAGCCCACCGGCTACTTGTCGCGTGTCGTTCCGCCCAGAGCGGCCTGAGCCGCCGCCAGGCGCGCCAGCGGTACGCGGAACGGCGAGCAACTGACGTAGGTCAGGCCGACCTCGTGACAGAAGGCGATCGACTTCGCTTCGCCGCCGTGCTCCCCGCAGACTCCCAACTTGATGTCCGGTCGCGTCGCCCGACCCAGCTTGCAGGCCATGTCGACCAGCTTGCCGACGCCGCCCACGTCCAACACCTCGAAGGGATTCTCGTCCAATACGTGCTGCTCCAGGTACTGGGGCAGGAACTTGCCCTCCGCGTCGTCACGCGAGAAACCAAAGGTCGTCTGCGTCAGGTCATTGGTGCCGAAGGAGAAGAACTCGGCGTGCTCGGCAATCTCGTCGGCGGTGAGGGCCGCGCGGGGCAGCTCGATCATCGTTCCTATCTTGAATGAGATCCGATCCCCGTTGGCGGCCAGGACCTGCGAAGCGACCTCCTCGGTGCGCCCGCGGAGTATCTCCAGCTCCTTGGCCGTCGCAACCAGCGGAATCATGATCTCGACAACCGGCTCGACGCCCCGCTTCTTGGCGTTGCAGGCCGCTTCGATGATCGCGCGGACCTGCATCATGTATATCTCAGGATAGCGGAGGCCCAGCCGGCATCCACGCAGGCCGAGCATCGGATTGGCCTCGGCCTGTGCCCGGACCTTTCCCAGCAGCTCCTCTTGCGCCGCGACAACGCTCGCGTCGGCGCCGCGCAGCTTCATCTCGGTCAGCTCCACGCGCACGTCGGCCAGGCTGGGCAGGAACTCGTGCAGAGGCGGATCGAGCAGGCGAATCGTCACCGGCAGTCCGTCCATCGCCGTGAAGATGCCCTCGAAGTCGCCGCGCTGCATGGGAAGCAGGTGCTCCAGCGCCCTGGCCCGCTCCTCTTCCGACTCGGCGAGGATCATCGCCCTGACGTGCGGAATCCGATCCTCGGCCATGAACATGTGCTCGGTGCGGCACAGTCCGATGCCCTCGGCTCCGAATTCACGCGCTCGGACCGAGTCCTCCGGCGTGTCGGAGTTGGTGCGTACACCGAGGCGTCGCCTCTCGTCCGCCCACACCAGGATCTGCTTGAAGTCCTCGCTGACCGCCGGGGGAATGAGCGCGATCTCCCCGACCATCACGCGTCCCGTAGCCCCGTCGATGGTGATGACATCGCCTTCCCGGATCGTCGTCCCGTCAACCGTGAACAACCGGGAGTCCATGTCGATCTTGACGGCCTCCACGCCGCAAACACACGGCTTCCCCATCCCGCGCGCCACGACGGCGGCATGGCTGGTCATTCCACCGTGACTGGTGACGATGCCTTGGGCGGCAACGACGCCGTGAATGTCGTCGGGCGTCGTCTCCCAGCGCGTCAGGATGACCTTCTCGCCGGCGTTGCCCTTCTCCTCGGCGGTATCGGCGTCGAAGACGACTCTGCCCACGGCCGCACCCGGCGAGGCCGGTAGCCCCGTCGCCAAAACGTCGACCCCGACCTTCGGATCGAGTTGCGGGTGCAGCAGCTGATCGAGCTGGCCCGGATCGATCCGCAGCACCGCGTCGTCTTTGGTGATGAGACCCTCCGCCACCATGTCTACGGCGATCTTCAGCGCCGCGGCCGCGGTGCGCTTGCCCGTACGGCACTGCAACATATAGAGCGTCGACTGCTCGATCGTGAACTCGATGTCCTGCATCTCCCGGTAGTGCTCTTCGAGCTTGTTCATCGTCTCGGCGAGCTGGCCGTAAGCCTCCGGCATCTCATCGGCAAGCTTGGCGATGGGTCGCGGCGTACGAACGCCGGAGACGACATCCTCTCCCTGCGCGTTCGTTAGATACTCGCCGTAGAGAACCCTTTCGCCGGTCGATGGGTCCCGCGTGAAGGCCACTCCGGTCGCGCAGTCGTCACCTTTGTTGCCGAAGACCATCGTCTGAACGTTGACCGCGGTGCCGAGATCGTCGGGGATGTCATTGAGCTTCCGGTAGGTCTTCGCGCGGGGGTTGTTCCAGGACCTGAAGACGGCGCGAATCGACATGTCAAGCTGGTCCGAGGGGGCGGTCGGAAAATCGGAGCCGGTCTGGTCCTTCACGATCCGCTTGAACGTATCTACCAGCTCCTTCAGGTCGCCGGCGGACAGATCGGTGTCGGATTTCGCTCCGCGCGCCTCCTTCATCTCCGTGAGAGCCCGCTCGAAGTGGTCCTTGTCAATCTCGAGGACGACGTTGCCGAACATCTGGATGAAGCGGCGGTATGAATCGTAGGCGAATCGTTCGTCTCCCGTGAGGGCGGCAAGGCCTTTCACGGATTCGTCGTTGAGACCGAGGTTGAGGATAGTGTCCATCATGCCCGGCATCGAGAAGGCGGCGCCCGAGCGCACAGAGACCAACAGCGGATCGCGAGGCTCTCCCAGCTTCTTGCCCATCTTCGACTCGAGACCGGCCAGGTGATCCGTAACCTCGTCTAGGAGGCCCGCAGGGTACTCATCGCCCGCGTTGACGTACGCGTTGCACGCTTCGGTCGTGATGGTGAACCCGGGTGGCACGGGCAGGCCAAGGTTGGTCATCTCAGCTAGGTTCGCGCCCTTTCCGCCGAGCAACGAGCGCATCTGCGCATTGCCTTCATCGAAGTCATAGACGAACTTGTTGCCGCTCATGGTCCCTCCCTACGCAAAGCCCTTCAGGATTTCGTTGGCCGTCTCCTCAATGGCGTGATGGGTCACGTCAATGACACGGCAACCCAGACGCCTCATTATCTGTTTCGAATACTCGAACTCCTCGAGCACCTCTCGGCTCTTGGCCGCTGAGAGTCTCCCGCCCGCCAGGGCCCGATACCGCTGGCTCCGCGACTCGAGCAGCATCTGCTCGTCCACGACCAAGCCGACGACGCGCTCGGGATCGAGCTCGTACAGTCCCGGGGGCGGCTCCACGCCGAGCACGATGGGCACGTTGGCCACGCGCCAGCCTTTGTAGGCCAGATACATCGCCAGTGGCGTCTTCGACGTTCTCGAGACCCCCACGAGCACGATCTCCGCCTCGTCGAGCGTCTCCGTCCCCCTGCCGTCGTCGTGCGCCACGGCGAACTCGAGCGCTTCCAGGCGGGTGAAGTAGCTGCGCCCCGTCCGGCGCATGGCCCCCGCCCGCGACTTGGGACTCAGGCCCGACGCCTTCTGGACCGCGCCGATCGCAGGCCCCAAAACGTCAACGCATGCGACCGCGTCACCCTCGCTCGTCAACTCGGCGAATCGAGCCCGCAAACCGGGATCGGCCAATGTGTAGAAGATGACCGCCCCGGCGGTCTTCTTCGCCTGTGCCACGGCGTGTGCGAGACGCTCCTCGTCTCGCACGTGAGGCACCCGCACGATCGTCGGTTCATCCGTGAATTGGCTCGCCGCAGCTCTCGCGACCAGTTCGGCGGTCTCCCCCAACGAGTCGGAGACGATATATATGACGGCCTTGCTCACCGTCGTCGACCCAACGCATCCGCCGCACGCATACGCTTCGCCCCCTCCGACAAGACTTCCTCCCGGCCGCGAGCTAGGTCTGTACTACCTTCGAGAAATCGGCGATGCGCTCAAAGACGGCGACGCATCGGTTGAGCAGGCGCAGCCTATTGTCGCGCACGTCCTCGTCGTCGGTCATTACCAGGACGTCGTCGAAGAACTTGTCGACAGGCGCTCTCAGCTCCACCAGCGCGTCCAGAGCGCCGTCGATGTCGTCTTCGTCCAGGGCCGCCCCGACTCCCGTCTCCGCCTTCTCTACCGCTTCCAGCAGCACCTTCTCGGACGGATCCTCCAGCAGGTGCTCGGCCACTCTCGTCCCCAGGCCGGGGCGCGAGAGATTCTTCGCGCGGCCGAATGGCGTCAGCAAGCCGTCAAGCTCTCCCTCCTCGCGCGCCTTCGTCACGGCGACAAGGCGCCGCTTGGTTTCGGGCAGATCGTCGAGACCCGCCGCGAGAACCGCGTCGACGAGATCGTAGAGGTATCCGTTGGCGAGTAAGAAGTTGCGGGCGCGCTGGTGGAAGAAGTCGATGATCTGATCGCGTGTCGCATCGATGTCATCGGTTGCCAGCATCTGTCCGTAGGTCGCAAGCGCCGTGCCGATTCGACCGGCGAGGCGGACGGGCAGCTCCCTCTCCAGAATGATGGTCACGACACCGAGCGCCTGCCGCCTGAGCCCATACGGGTCCTGCGAGCTCGTCGGAACGAGTCCGATGCCGAAGCAGCCGACGATACTGTCAATCTTGTCGGCGATGGACAGGACCTGTCCCGCCATGGTCTGGGGAAGGTCGTCTCCGGAGAACCTGGGCAGATAGTGCTCGCCGATTGCGCGCGCGGTCGCCTCGTTCTCACCGGAAGCGCGCGCGTAGACCTCTCCCATCGTTCCCTGCAGCGTGGGAAACTCGACAACCATCTCGCTGACCAGGTCGGCCTTGCACAGACCCGCCGCCCGCTGCGCCGCCGCCATGGTCTCGGCGTCGGCGTCGACGTGTCGAGTGATCTCCGTGACAAGCGCCAGAATCCGCTCCTGCTTGTCGAAGTAGGAGCCGAGCTTCTCCTGATAGATGACTCCCTTCAGACGCTCGACCTTCTCCGACAGCGGCGTCTTCTTGTCTTCTTCAAAGAAGAAGGCGGCATCGGCCAGACGCGCGCGCAGAACACGCTCGTGGCCGCGGCAGATGTCGGCGTCATGGGCGGGATCGCCGTTGTGAACGACGATGAAGTTGGCCGTCAGTGCCCCACCCTCGTCCCGGACCGGGAAGTAGCGCTGGTGCGACTGCATCGACGCGACGAGCACATCCCGGGGAAGCGCGGTGAATACGCGGTCGAACTGCCCAAGCACTACGTGAGGGCTCTCGACGAGCTGTACGACCTCGCGGAAGGTCGTCTCATCCAGCACAGCCCTTCCGCCCACCTCCGCCGCGGCCAAGGTCGCCTCCTCGCGGATCAGCTCCGCGCGACGCCCCTGATCGACGACGACAAAGGCCCCCTCGATCTTGGCAAAGTAGTCGGCGGCGTCACCAACCTCGATGGCGCCCGGAGCCAGCAGCCTGTGGCCGCGCGTCGTGCGTCCCGAGCGCAGGCCGTCGATCTCGAATTCGACCACGTCAGAGCCGAAGAGCCCGACGAGCCACCGTACCGGCCGGGCGAACCGGAAGTCCCCGTCCCCCCAACGCATGGACTTGGGAAAGGACAGGCCCTCCACGAGATCGGACAGAATCTGTGGCAGAAGCTCGGCGGCGGCCCTTCCAGCCTCCGCCTTGACCGCGAAGACGTACTCGCCGGCGCCGATCGACTTGACGATGAGATCCTCGACGGCCACGCCCTGAGACTTGGCGAATCCGATCGCTGGAGGCTGGGGCGTGCCGTCGTCGGCGAAGGCCGCGACCTTGGCCGGCCCCTTCATCTCATGCTCGATCGGAGACTGCTGCGCGGCCACCTTCGCGGCGTGCAGCGTCAGCCGACGCGGGGTCGCATAGACGTGCAGGGTGTCGAAGGCCAGGCGCGCCTCCTCCAGCGCGCTCCTACACTTGGATGTCAGCTGCTCGACGGCCGTCTCCACGGCCAGCGAGGGCAGTTCTTCCGTTCCTATCTCGAGCAGTAGGTCCAAGTTCATCTCGTGACTTCCCTGACCCGGGAGCGAGACCGGGGCCTCCATCGTTCCCTCAGCCTCTGCCTCTTCCTACACACGGCCCGCGCTTTTCAAGAGCGGATGGCCGGCCGCCTCGCGTTGCTCGACGTAGGCGGAGGCGCACCGGCGCGCAATGTCGCGTACGCGAGCTATGAATCCCGTGCGTTCCGTGACGCTGATCGCGCCCCGAGCATCGAGCAGGTTGAACACGTGCGAGCACTTGAGGACGTAGTCGTAGGCCGGAAAGACGAGGCCCGCGTCGAGCGCCCGCGCGCACTCCGCCTCGAACTGCTCAAAGAGGCCGTAGAGCATTTCGACGTCGGCCACTTCGAAATTGTAGGTGGATCCCTCCACTTCGGTGGTGTGGTGGACGTGCTTGTAGCTCACGTCGCCGGTCCACGTCAGGTCGTAGACGGACTCCTTCTCCTGGATATACATGGCGATGCGCTCGAGCCCGTAGGTGAGCTCGGCGCTCACCGGCCGGCAGTCGATCCCGCCAACCTGCTGGAAGTACGTGAACTGCGTAATCTCCATTCCATCGAGCCAGACTTCCCAGCCCAGACCCCAGGCGCCAAGTGTCGGCGACTCCCAATCATCCTCGACGAAGCGCACGTCGTGCTTGGAGATGTCTATGCCGAGCGCGCCCAGACTCCGCAGGTAGATGTCCTGTACGTCGTCGGGAGACGGTTTGAGGATGACCTGGTATTGGTAGTAGTGTTGCAGGCGGTTCGGGTTCTCGCCGTAGCGGCCGTCCGTCGGGCGCCGGGACGGCTGGACGTAGGCTACCTTCCACGGCTCGGGGCCGAGGCTCCGCAGGAACGTGGCCGGATGGAAGGTGCCCGCCCCCTCCTCGATGTCGTATGGCTGAAGCAGAAGGCAGCCGTATTCGGCCCAGAAGTTCTGCAGTGCCAGAATGATCCCCTGAAAATCAAGTTCCACGTCGATCCCTTCGCCGCAACCGGCCGGAACTACAAAATCCCCCCATCCCTGCTCCAGGGACGAGAGGATTCTCCCGCGGTTCCACCCTGCTTCCCCACAGTGCGGGGCGCCTCGACGACCATGCGCTCAGAAGTGCCGTTCGCCCCGTCCACTGCGCCGGCTTCCACCAACCCGGCTCGCTTCCCGCAGTGCTACTCGAGGCTAGTCCTCTTCCTCATCGCGCTCGATATCGCTTGTCGGCAAAATGTATCAGAAGGCCAGGTTAGGGTCAACGCCGATGAGATGTCGCGCCAGCTGCTCGTTCGAGGAACTCCCTTCCCTTCAGCCGCGACTGGACGTGGCAGGCCACAAAGCCCCGAAGGATCCGCGCCACATCATCGTCGGACGCCTCGTCGAAGCCCAACCCCTCAACCTCAGCCATACGGGCTCCGAGCAGATGCCGCAGCCGCTGGATCGTGGGGTCACTGACCGGCGCACAGCTCCCATCCGTCGCCACGCAAGCGGCGCAAAGAATGCCGCCGGCCCGGTCGCTGAAGTATCCCCCCGAGACGGAAGCTCCGCAGATCACGCAGGCGTCCAGATGGGGCCTGTAGCCGATGATCGCCATCAGCTTGACCTCGAAAGCGGATAGAATCCGCGCGTAGTTGCCGGTCGCAGCGGCAATCGCGTGCAGCGTGGCCAGAGCAAGACCGAAGAGCCGCTCGTCGGAGTGCTCTTCCATGGCGACGCGATCGAGGAGGTCGAGCGCGGCCGCGCCGTGGCTGAGCTTCTCATAGTCGGTGCGCACGGCGTCGAAGGATTCGATAGACTCCGCCTGGGTGAGGGTCTGGAGACTGCCTCGGCCTCGGTGAAGCATCACGTCCACGTGGCTGAACGGTTCCAAGCGCCCGCCGAACTTGGACTTCGTCTTGCGTACGCCCTTTGCGATGGCGCCGACGCGTCCTCCGCGCGGCGACAAGAGGCTGAGCACGTTGTCGGCCTCGCCGTACTTGTGCTTCTTAAGAACGATGGCTTCAGTTCGGTAGGTACGCGCCACAGCGCCTAGGCCTCAGCCTTCACCTCAGCCAGGATGTCCATCGCGGCGCTCGTTCCAAGCCTGTCCGCACCGGCGTCGATCAGCGCCAGCGCCTGCTCGAGCGTCCGAATGCCCGCCGATGCCTTGATCTTCGCGGTCTCTCCGATGGCCTCGCGAATCAGCTTGACGGTCTCGGGCCGAGCGCCCTCACCTGCGAAGCCCGAATCGGTCTTGACGAAGTCGGCGCCGCCCGCAACGACGCGCTTCGACACCATCGCGATCTCGTCGTCCGTCAGAAGAGACGCCTCGATGATGACCTTCAGCACGGGGCGAGCGCCCATGGCGAACTTGTCGATGCCCTCGCGCATCGCGGCGACTTCTTCCTCGATGTCGTCCCATAGCCCATCCTTCACCATGCCCATGTTGGCGACGACATCTAGCTCGGTGGCGCCTTTGCGCACCGCGTCCTCGGCGGCGAAGCACTTCACGGTGTCGGAGTCGCCTCCCAGCGGGAAGCTCACCACCGCGCACAACCCGATCGGCACCGAGGGGGCCAGGGAATCGAGAATGCTCTTGCGTTCTTCCTCGTCGCCCTCGTCCACCTTGACGTCCGCCAGCGTCGCCGCGCAGTAGGGGATCCAAGCCGAATTCACCACCACGGCGGCGAAGCCCTTCTCCACGCCCTCCTGACACATTCTCTCGATTTCAGCCTTGGTCGCATCCGGTCTGAGCAGCGTGTGATCGATCCGCGCGGCCAGCTCTTCGGGTGTCATCTTCGCCATCAACGTCCTCCTCATTCCGACAGGTATCCAAACGCGCGCAAGGACCGCTCGTCCTTCCGCCAGTCCTTGCGCACCTTCACTTTCAGGCTCAAGTATACCTGAGCGCCGAGCAATGTCTCGACCTCCGGCCGGGCCAGCTGTCCGATCTCGCGAATCAGTGCCCCGCCCTTGCCGATCACGATTCCCTTCTGCGACGGTCTCTCCACGACAATCGCGGCGTCCACGTCGAAGAGCGACCGCCCCTTCCGCTTGGCGATGCTCTCCACGTCGACGCCTATGCTGTGCGGCACTTCTTCGCGCGTGAGAGTGAGCGCCTTCTCTCGAATGAGCTCCGCGACCATGACCTCTATCGGCTGGTCGCTGACGTCCTCGTCGGGATAGTACTTGGGTCCGGGCGGCAGCAGACCGACGACCGCGCGCACCAGCTTGTCGATCCCGGTCCCGTCAACGGCTGAGATGGCGATTGGACCCTCGAAGACGCCGAGCGCCGCGGCCTTGGAGAACTGCTCGTCACGAACGGCTCCATCCACGGCGTCCACCTTGTTGAGGGCAAGGAGCGCCTTCGCGGGAGATCGACCGACCTCCGCGGCCACGAACTCGTCACCTCTACCCACTCCCGCCGCCGCGTCGACCAGCACCAGTGCCACGTCGACATCGCGGAGGGCGCGCTTCACGTTGAGATTGAGCTGGTCACCAAGGTGATCCTGTGACTTGTGAAGACCGGGGGTGTCGACGAAGACGATCTGAGCGTCGGCCAGCGTGAGAACGCCGCGGATCTGATGACGCGTAGTCTGCGGCTTGTCGGTGACGATCGCGACCTTGGCCGAGACGAGCCGGTTGAGCAGTGTCGACTTGCCGACATTGGGCCGTCCCACCAGGGCAACGAATCCCGAGCGGAAGGGTTCTCGCTGGCTCATGCGCTCGTCTCTCGCACGGATCCGCTACAGCCGGAACGCGCTGGGAAGTAGGTCGCGCACCGAGGTCGTGACCACTTCGCCGGACTCGCCCGGCGTAACGATCACCAGGTCCGGCGCGAACTCAGCGAGGAACTGGAGGCACGCGCC
>DYIV01000014.1:21805-34995 GCA_020723435.1 Slackia heliotrinireducens
GACGGCGAGCATCTCGAAGTCGCGGGCCCCTGACGTGACCGCCTTGCACGCGGCCACCCTCTCGGCACAGATGGAGAGGCCCAGCGAGGCATTCTCCACGTTGGCGCCCCGAAAGATCGATCCGTCGCCCGCAGCCAGCGCCGCGCCGACGCGAAAACCCGAGTAAGGAGCGTAGGCTTCACCCATCGCCGCGCGCGCCTCCTCGATCAGCCGCGTCGGGTCGATCGGCTGGGCCTCGCCGGCAGCCATCTACTCCTCATCCTCCTCGGGCTCCTCAGGCCGTGGCAGTTGCTCGATGAGAATCATCGAGATGCGACGCCTCCCCGCTTTCTCCACGGTGAGGCGAAGGTTCTCATACTCGACCGTCTCGCCGACGGTCGGGATGTGGCCGGCCAAATCGATCATGAATCCCCCCACGCTGTCGACGCCGGGATCGACGAGGCTGACCCCCAAGTGCTCGTTGACCTCGTCGAGCGACAGCCGCGCGTTGACCCGAACCTTGTTCTCCGCGATCGTCTCGATCATCGGCTCCGCCTGGTCGTACTCGTCGAAGATCTCTCCCACGATCTCCTCGATGAGGTCCTCGATCGTCACGAGGCCGGCCGTGCCGCCGTACTCATCGACGACGATGGCGATGTGCATCTTCTCGTTGCGCATCTCACGAAGCAGCTGGCTGACCTTCTTGGTCTCCGGCACGAAGTGGACCTTGCGTGCCAGATTGAGCGGCTTGATCGCCTTCCGCTTCCCGTTGGCGCCAAGCGCGATGAGAAGGTCCTTCGCGTAGAGCATACCGACGATGTTGTCGAGCGACTCCTCGAAGAGCGGAATGCGCGAGTGGCCGGTCTCCTCAATCGCCTTGAGGGCGTCCTCTGCGCTGATGCTCTTGTCCAGTCCCTGCATGTCGGTGCGCGGCACCATCACCTCGCGCACGATCGTGTCGCCGAACTCGAAGATCGACTGGATCATGTCCTTTTCCTCTTCCTCGATCACGCCTTCCTCCTCGCCGAAGGCGACGATCGACTTGATCTCCTCCTCGGTGACGAAGGGGCCCTCACTCGTTGTCTTGCCGCCGAAGAGGCGAATGACCACGTTGGAGATGGCGACGAACAGCCTCGTCATCGGGAAGAAGACGCGGGTCAGTGCCGAGACGGGTTTCGCCACGCCGGTGGCGACGCGATCGGGGTTCTGGATCCCGAAGGCTTTGGGTGTCACCTCGGCCACGATGAAGATGAAGACCGCCATGCCGACCGTGGTAATCGTCGTTATCAGACCCACGCTTATGACTCCCGTGAGGTATTCCTCGGCCACCAACGAGGCGAGCGAACTGGCGCCGAGGTGGCTCAGCAGAGTGAGCAGCAGTATGACGGCGAGGAACCTGTTCGGCTGATCCAGTAGAGCGTCGAGCGTCCTGGCTCCACGCACGCGCTCCTCCATCAACCGGCGCACGCGCACTTTGTTCATTGCCGTCAGCGACGTCTCGGCGGCGGCGAGGAACGCCGCGAACGCGATCAGCACCGCGAGGAGGACCAATTCCACAAAGGTCAGAATCACTTGGACTCCCTTTCACCCTCTTCCGTCGGATCAGGCAATGTAGACCGCCTGGAATATCAGGACGGTTATGAGAACGCCCAGAACGGCTCCCGCCGCCACCTGCAACGCGGTGTGCACGCCCGTCTCAATCCGGCTGTGAAAGACCAGCGCGGCGAGCACCAGGCCCAGCGTGCCGACAAGAGCGCTCCTGGTGATGAAGACCAGCGCCGTCACGAGCGAAGCCGCTATGGCGGAGTGGCCACTCGGCCATCCACCGCGCAGGAACGTCCCCTCTCCGATGAGAGCCTTCATCACGATGACGGCGATGATCACCAGCAGCAGCGCGATGACCGTCACATGTACGGGCATGCTGCGCACGGCCGTGAGAACCGTCTTCGTCCAGGGGTTGACGCGGAAGAAGAATATCAAATAGCCGACGAAGACGGCATTGAGAGAGGCGATGAGTACAGCGGCCGCGGCAACATCTTTTGCGATCTTGGCCAGAGGGTCGAAGGTGGTTGTGGTGACGTCGATAGCCGACTCGATGGCCGTGTTGATCAGCTCCATCGTGATGACAAGCGCGATCGCGAAGAGCAGCACCAGAAACTCGAGCCGAGAAATACTCACCAGCAGGCCGCTTGCCAGCACGACGACGGCCACTATGAAGTGGATCCGCATGTTGCGCTGCGTTCGCAGCGCGAAGACTATGCCGTCGATGGCATAGTTGAAGCTCTTGAGGAGCGATCTGCTTCTCACCGGCGCCCACCGGCGCCGAAGCGCTCGATCAGCTCCGTCTCTCGCGTCCTCATCGCCTCTGCCTCTTGCGGGTCGGCGTGATCGTAGCCGAGCAGGTGCAGAAGGCCATGTACGAGGAGCAGAGACAGCTCCGCCTCCACACTCGAGTTCCGCTCGCCGGCGTTGCGGGCGGCAACCGCGGGACAAATCACCACGTCACCCAGGAGCAGCGGCTCCTCGGGATCGGCCTCGACCTCATCGGCGTCCTCTTCAAATGAGAAGGCCAGGACGTCCGTCGAGCCGGACCCGCGCGCGTATCTCTCATTCAGGACCGTCATACGGTCCTCATCGACGATGCCCACGGACAACTCCGCTTCTTCATCGGCTGCCTCCGCCGCCATGACCGACTCCGCCAGCGAGACCAGAGACGAGACGTCGACCGGGTGCTCTTCTTGTTCGTTACTGATTCGAACTGTCACGCATCCCCCTCGCCTTGGAGATGTGAGTCACGGGCGCCTCCGGATAGTCTATGCGGGCATGGTATATCGAGGCCAATGACTGAGCGAACTGCCGGGAGATCTCGTCCAAGTCCCCCAAGGTCAGACCGCTCTCGTCGAGCTGCCCGTCATCGAGGCGCGCCTTGATGAGCTTCTTCGTCAGATGCTCCAGCCTCCCGGGTGTGGGCTTGCGCATCGTCCGCGCCGCGGCCTCAACGATGTCGGCAAGCATCACGAGCGCCGCTTCTCTAGTGCGCGGCTTCACAGATTCGTAGCGGAAATCATCCTCAGATATTTCCTGCTTCGTCTCGCCCTTGCGTGCTTCTTCGTAGAAGTAGGTCACCAGGCTGGTGCCGTGGTGCTGGCGGATAATGTCGATGATCTCCTCCGGCACGCGATTCTCTCGCGCCAGGTCGGCTCCGTCTTTGACGTGGGCGGTGACGATGAGATAGCTCAAGTGCGGCTTCGTGTTGTCGTGCGGATTCTGACCGAGCTGCTGGTTCTCGACGAAGAAGAGCGGCCGCTTGAGTTTCCCGATGTCGTGGTAGTACGCGCCGACTCTCGCCTTGAGCGGGTTGGCCCCGACCGATGGAGCGGCGCTCTCCACGAGATTGCCCACCACCATGCTGTGGTTGTAGGTGCCCGGCGCCTTCAGCATCAGGTCACGCATGAGCGGTTGGCTTGGGTCGGCCAGCTCCAGCAGCCTGATGTCGGTCGTGACGTGAAAGACCGACTCGAAGAACGGGAGGCTCCCCAGGCTGAGCACAACGCCGAGAACGCCGCCGATCAGCCCATACCCACCGTCCAGCAACGATTCGCGCAGTGTCTGACCGGCGATGAAGCTCGTCGTCACGGAGAGAAAGCCGACCATCGCGACGCCGAAGATGGCGCCCATAAAGACGTTTCGGCGCTCGACGATCTTGGCCAGCATCAGCGCGGTGGCAAGCGAGCCGATCATCAGCACGACGACCGGAAGCGCCGATTCCGGCACCATCAAGAAGGCCAGAACCGTCACGACGAGCGTGGTGATCACAGCGGTGCGACCGCCCAAGAGAATTCCCGCGAGCACCCCCGGGGCGACGAAAGGCAGCAGGTAAGGGGAGCTGAACGGCCCCATGACCTTGACGATCAGGGCGAACACGACAACGATCAGCGCGAGAATCGTCAGACGCGTCATGTCGTCGAAGATGTCCCGGCGATAGTAGTGAAGATAGAGGCTCACGGTAAAGACGATTGCGAGGACGACGAGCGCGTAGCCGAGCACCTGCTTGGCGCCGAGGCTGCCCCCGAGCAGACCTTCCTCCTTCAGAGCCGCCATGTCCGACGTGGTGACGACTCGCCCTTCCTCGACGATCGTCTCTCCCTGCTGCTTTCGAACGATGACGGGCGCGACTGCGGCCGCGGCCTCGCGCCTGAGCAGCTCGGTCTCCGCCCGATTCAACGTGTAGGTCGGTTCCAGGTAGATACTCGCCACCGAGCCGATGAGGCGATCCTGCTCCGCCGGCAAGTCCATGCCGGCCGCCGCCAGCCGAAGCCCCTGCCGTTTCGAGGCGATGTTGTCCATGGTTATCTTGTCGGCGAGGAACGTAGAGACGAACTCCACCGCGCGCACACGCACCAAGCGGAGCTCGCCCGGACTCAGGCTGAGGGCCGTCTTCAGATCCTGTCGCGGTACGGCCTCGCGCAGGCTCCCCTCGAGGATTCTGATCTTCCGATCCAGCGGCACGTTTCTCGCCGACACCTCTGCGACCTTGTCGAAGAAGCCGACCACGTTGCGCTCTACGCGAACGATCGCGTTCGGATCCACTTCGTAGACGGCCTCGACCCGGTCGGATGCGATCTGGCGCAGCGCCTGTGTGCGCGCCGTGTCGACGAAGCTGACCGAATGCGGCGCCTTGATCGTGCGAGGGCTCGGCTTGCCGACTACGATTCCGTAGGTGCGGAAGACGCTCGGCGTAGCGACTACGGCGGTCAAGGCAAAGACGACGAGGACGCCAAGTCGCAGCCTGCGCCGAGCCATGGCGGCCGCGGCGCCCGTGCCGTTGATGATGCTCATGCCTTTGGCGAGCGTGGCCGCGATGTCCATCCTAGGCCTTCTTGCCCTCCGATTGGATGCGCTCGTCAAAGCGCTTGTACGCCTCGACCATGCGCTGAACCAGCTCGTGTCTGACCACGTCACGCGCTGTCAGATGGACGAAGCTGACGCCTTCCAGTCCCGAGAGTATATCCTGCACCTGCTTCAGACCCGAGCAGGTCCCGCCCGGCAGATCGATCTGCGTGACGTCTCCGGTGACGACGCTCCTGGATCCGAATCCCAGGCGCGTCAGGAACATTTTCATCTGCTCCGGCGACGTGTTCTGCGCCTCGTCAAGAATGATGAAGGCGTCGTTGAGGGTTCGCCCGCGCATAAACGCGAGCGGCGCCACTTCGATCGTGCCTCGATCGAGCAGGCGCTGAAACCTGTCGGCGTCCATCATGTCGAAGAGCGCGTCGTATAGCGGGCGCAGGTAGGGATCGACCTTCTCATACAGCGTGCCGGGAAGGAAGCCCAGCTTCTCGCCGGCCTCCACGGCCGGCCTTGTCAATATGATGCGGCTGACCTGCTTCTGCTGCAGGGCCGCGACGGCCATCGCCATCGCCAGGTAGGTCTTGCCGGTTCCGGCGGGGCCGATGGCGAAGGTGATCGTCTGCTTACGGATGGCGTCGACGTAGTGCTTCTGCCCCGCCGTCTTCGGACGAATCGCCGTCCCGCGGTGGACGAGGATGACGTCGGAGAAGACCTTCGTCGGGGTGAGTTCCTCGGCGCCCCTTACCATCTGAATCGTCTCGCCCAGCTCATGAGCGCTGACGCGCTGGCCGCCGGAAATGAGCTCTAGCAGCTCTCGGAAGATGGCGGCGACGACTTCACTCTCGCGGTCTTCGCCGGTGATGGTGATCTCGTTGCCTCTGACGAGAATCGAGGAGTCGAACTCGGATTCGATGATCTTGAGTAGCTGGTCCTGGTGCCCGAGCAGCTCGACCATCGCTTGGTCGCCCGGCACCACAACCTTTATCTCTTTGGTCTCTTTGGACAAAGTATCCGTCAGTCTCCGCGAGGCCCTCGACGGTTCACGCCGCGTCAGGAGCGGCACACTCCGGCCTCGCCCAAGGATTATACCACCGCTGAGACCTCAACTGGCGCCGAGCTTCCGCGCGACCAGGGCGTTTACGAGCTTCCCGTCGGCGCGCCCTTTGAGCTTAGGCATGACGGCGCCCATTACGCGCCCCATGTCTCGGGGACTCGACGCGCCGGTCTCGGCGATCGCATCGGCGACGATCGTCTCGACCTCCGCCTCGCTGAGCTGCTCCGGCAGGAATTCCTTGAGGATCTCGGCCTCGGCCTTCTCCTTGTCGGCCAAGTCATCCCGATCCGCCTTTGCGTACTCCTGGGCCGCCTCGCCGCGGCGCTTCACCTCGCGGGCGACGACCGCCAGCTCTTCGTCCTGACTCAGTTCGCCGCGCTTGGCGATCTCGGCGTTCTTGAGCTCCGCCATGAGCATCCGCAGCGTCGACACACGCAGCTTCGCATCGGGCGCCTGGCTCTTCATGGCCGCCTTCATCTGGTCGGCCGCGGTCTCGCGCAAACTCATCTCGTCCCCCCGTATTCTCTCCCCAGCCCAGCGCTCTCATCTGCCTGCCGGCTAGCCCAGCGCTCTCATCTGCCTGCCGCCCAACAGGTGAACGTGGAGATGGTCGACCTCCTGGCCACCGTCGGGCCCGTTGTTGCTCACGATTCTGTAGCCGGACTGGGCCACCCCAAGCTCGTGGGCCAGCCTCCGCGCCACCAGGCAGATATGTCCGATCAGGCCCGCGTCTTCCTCCGTCAGCTCGTTGACGGACCGGACGTGGCGCCGTGGCACGATCAGCACGTGAACTGGCGCCTTGGGATTGATGTCCTTGAAGGCGACGACATCGTCGTCCTCATACACCATGTCGCCTGGTATGCTACCTTCGACTATCGCACAGAAGATGCAATCCACGGCTCCTCCTTGTCAGCGGCTCTTCACTCGTCGCCCGGTCCGCGGGTCTCGCCCCGCTGTCAATAAGTGCCCGGCAGCCGGCCGATGAGCGTTCGTCCATCCTGACGGGTTGTCGCTATGCGCACAATAGTTCCCCGCAGGGATGCGTCTCCCTTGAAAAAGCAGCGCACGTAGTCCGGGGCGAGCCCCGTTGCGATTTCGCCCTCGTCGACCTCACCATCGATCGCTTCAGTGCCGACCGACTCGACGAGGACCTCTTGCTCGCTGCCGACAAGGTTCTCTACGAAGCGTTCACCGAGACGTCGCTCGAGAGCGCCCAGCCGCCGCGCACGCTCTGACTTGACGATCGGATCGATCTGGCCGGCCATGTCCGCCGCCGCGGTGCGCGGCCTTGACGAGTACTTGAAGACGTGCGATTTCAGCGGCACGACGTCCTCCAGAAGCGACACGGTCCGCTCAAGGTCATCGTCGGTCTCACCCGGGAAGCCGACTATCACATCGGTGGTCAGCGCAAGATCCGGGCGTGCTGTCTTCGCTCGGTCGATGAGCATCCGGAAGTCCCGGGCCGTGTAGGCACGGCCCATTCGCGCCAGCACGGCATCGGAGCCGCTCTGCAGCGGAATGTGCAGGTGGGGGCAGAGACGCTCCTCTCGGCCGAGGATATCGATGAGTCGATCGGTTACGTGCTGCGGCTCGATGGAGCTCAAGCGCACGCGGCCCACCCCGGTGCCGAGGACACCCGTGAGAAGCACCACCATGTCAACGCCGTCCGAGGAGTAGGCGCCAAGGTTGATTCCGGTCAATACGACTTCGCCGACCCCGCGATCGGCCAGAGCCGCGACTTCGCGCGTGACTTGGGAGACAGGCGTGCTCCTGGGCCCGCCTCGAGCGAGTGGAACGACGCAGTAGGCGCAGTAGTTGTCGCAGCCGTCTTGGACTTTTGCCATCACGCGAGTCCGGGCCCCGGCAAGGCGCCGCCCACAGCCTTCCGCCGGCCCATGAGGCACTCCCGCCGACTGCTCCACCGCAACCCCCACACGCCTGGTGACGATGTCTGCGATCTCATCCTTCTCCGCGGTCGGGACTAGGAGAATCTGCTGGGGTAGCTCAACGCGCCGATTGGACACCTCACTCGCGTAGCACCCGGTCAGAACAACCAGAGCTTCCCCGTTTCTGCGAAGGGCGCTCCGCGCCAGCCTTCGCGACTTGTGATCGGCCTCGGCCGTAACCGTGCAGCTGTTCACGATGTAGACGTCGGCGCGGTCGCCGACGTCTACGAGGTTGAAGCCTCTGGCGGCCAGTGACGCCGCGATGGACTCGCTCTCGGCCTGATTGACCTTGCAGCCCAACGTCGTGATCGCGGCTGTCGGGGCCACTAGCAGGCCCCTTCCCGCCGATTCAGTTCGTAGCTGACGATCGCCACACCGGCGATTGCCGCAGTTTCGCTGCGCAGCACCAGATCGCCGAAGCCCGCGCAGACCGCGCCCGCCTTCTTCAGCGTGGCGACCTCATGGGAGGCCAATCCGCCTTCCGGCCCTATGAACACCGCCACGCCGCCTTCTGCGTCCACGTCGGCGAGGGCCTCGACGAGCGAAGCCCCCTTGGCTTCTTCCCAGAAGACGATCGATCCGGCGTACTCGCCCATCTTCGCGGCGGCCCCATCCATCTCCAGCGGCGAGCACATTTCCGGCACGCTCGCGCGGCCGCACTGCTTGGCGGCCTCGGCGGCCACTCGCCGCCATCGGCCGAGCTTGGTTTCGCGATTGGACCCGTCGACCTTCGCCACGCACCGCTCCGCCAGAACGGGCACGATGGAGCGCACGCCCAGCTCGGTGACTTTCTGAACGACCAGATCCATCTTCGCGCTCTTCAGCACTGACTGAAACAGCGTGACGCGCGTGAGCGACGGTGCGTCCAGGGGCGCCAAAACGCAAGCGATGGCCTCGTCGCGCGCGACCGTCTCGAGAACGGCTGCGAACTGCTCGCCCGCCCCGTCGGCCAGCACGATGTGGTCGCCAGGGCGCAGACGCAGCACGTCGCGCAGATGGTGCAGCTCATCGCCCGTGATGGAGACCTCTTCGCCACCGGCGAGGCTGCCCGCGAGGAATCTGTGGATCGACACGTCTCGGCCCTAGCCCTGGAGAAGCTTTTTGAGCTTGGCGGTGGTGGGCTGCTTGGTCTTGTGGTCTTCGCCGAAGGAATCCGCAAGCAGCTTGAGTAGCTGACGCTGCTCCTTGTTGAGCCGCTTGGGAATGTCCACCTCAACCTCGACGATCTGATCGCCGTTGCCCCGGTGGCGCATGTGCTTGACGCCCTTGCCCTTCAGCTTGAAGCGCGTGCCGGTCTGCGTGCCGGCCGGTATCTTCAGTCGTTCCTCGCCGTGGAGGGTCGGGACGAGGACTTCGGCGCCGAGCGCCGCCTGAGTGATCGTGATCGGCAGCATCGCCCATATGTCATCGCCGTCCCGATGGAATATCTTGTGAGGCGCGACGCGCACCGTGACGTAAAGATCGCCGCCGCGGCCGCCGAGGTGGCCGCTCTCGCCCTTACCCGGGACTCGTATCGTCGCCCCGTCGGGAATACCAGCCGGTATCTCCAGCTCGATCTTTTCGCTGATCTGTCGCCGCCCTTGCCCCCGGCAGTCCGGGCACGGGTTCTCTATCGTCTGGCCGCTCCCGCCACAGGTCGGACACGTTCCAGTGCGCGAGAAACTCCCGAAGACGGTCTGCTGCACCGACCTGACGCGTCCCGCGCCGCCACACGTGTCGCATGTCGTCGCGCTCGTCCCCGGCGCCGCGCCCGTTCCTTCGCAGGAGTCACACGCCCCCAACCGGCTTACCTCTATCTTCTTTTCGACGCCGAAGGCCGCCTCTTCGAAGTCGATCCCAATCTCGGTCGCCATGTCGGCGCCCCGGCGAGGACCGGTGCGCGCCTGGCGCGTCTCGCCGAAGAAGATGTCGAAGATGTCGTCGAAGGCGCCGAACCCGCCGAAGTCGGTGAACCCGCCTGCTCCCGCGCCCGGCTTGACCGTGCCGAAGGTGTCGTACATGCGACGCTTCTCCGGATCGGAGAGGATCTCGTAGGCCTCCGTCGCCTCCTTGAACTTCTCCTCAGCCTCCGGATCGTGAACGTTCACGTCGGGATGGTACTTGCGGGCAAGCAGGCGGTAGGCCTTCTTGACGTCGCCGACGGACGCGTCACGCGACACGCCGAGAACACCGTAGTAGTCCTTGCCGGACACCTGGACCTGCGCCTCCTAGGAGTGGATCGAATCGAGCACTTCGCTCAAGTTCTGCGCGATGCACTCGACGGCCGAGATGGCCCGCATGTAGTTCATCCGTGTCGGCCCGAGCAGCCCTATCGCGCCGAAACTGTCCTCGCCGAGCCGGTACTTCGTGGCAACCAGGCTACAGTCTTGAATCTCCTTCTGGGGATTCTCCGAGCCGATACGCACCTGCGTCTGCTGCGCCTCGAAGACGTCACCCAGAACCTGAAGGAGCGTGTATCCCTTCTCCAGGGTCTCAAGCAGCGTCTGGACCTTGGCCAACCTGCCGAATTCCGGCTGGTTCAAGATCGAAGACGTTCCCTCCAGGAAGACTCGCTCCGCCTCATCCTCTTCTTCCAGCAGTTCAAGGACGGTGTCGAGCACCTGCTCGCCGAGAGGACCGGCCGCCTGACCGCGCGCGGCGATCTGCACTCCCCTGCGTATCTGCACGGCGGTCTTGCCGGAGAGCTTTGAGTTGAGCGTCCGCTCAACTCGCCCGACCGCCTCGCTGTCGACCGGCTGGGCAAGCTCGATGACCTTCTTGGCGACGCAGCCGGTGTCGCTGATGACGACCGCCAGCACGCGATTCGGCGTCATCGCTACCAAGTCGAGGTGCTTGATGGCGCTTCGCTTCAGCCCCGGTGACAGCACGATGGCCACGTAGTTGGTCAGATGTGACAGCAGCGCCGACGTCTTGCGCATCAGGTCGCTCATCTCCTTATTGAGCGACAGATACGACTGTTGGATGAAGCGCTCCTCGCCCGGCGTAAGACCGCCCGCGGCCTTGAGGCTGTCGACGTAGAATCGATACCCCTCGTCGGTCGGGATGCGCCCCGCCGAGGTGTGGGGCTGGTACAGATATCCCATCTCCTCCAGCAGCACCATCTCGTGGCGCACGGTCGCCGGGCTGATGCCAAGCTTGTACTTGGCGACCAGACGCGACGAGCCGACGGGCGCGGCCGTCAGGATGTAGTCATAGACCAGCGCGCCGAGGATTGCCGATTTCCTTTCGTCAAGCATTGCTCACTCCTTGGCACTCCCGTCCTTAGAGTGCCAAACGCAGGCTATCACCTGGGGGAATACGATGTCAAACGAACGCACGGAACACCTCGTTGGCCAGGGCCACGCCGCGCTCCGTAAGTCGCACGCTGTCGCCGGCCTCCAGGAGGCCGTCGGCCCTGAGCTGATCGAGCGCGACCCCGACATCGATGCCCGCCCCGTCCCAGAGTTCGTCGAGCCGATCGCGTGACATTCCCCCGAGCAGACGCAGGCCGAGGATTGTCGCCTCGCACGCTCTGTCTCGTACCGACAGGCTCTGCGACCAGACGCGCTGGGGCATTCGGGACAGCTCCATCCCGTCGCACGAGATCGCCTCACCGGAATCGATCATCTTAGAGCAGCCGGTCGCCCGGCCCAGCAGCGAAGCGACGTACCGGTCCACCGCGCCGTGATTCGAGAGGCGCACGCCGCCGATCTTCGAATGGGCGGAGGCGCCGAATCCCAGGTAGTCGTGGTGACGCCAGCAGTCCACGTTGTGCCGGCACTGCCTGCCCGGCCGCGCATAGTTCGATATCTCATAGCGCTCGTACCCGGCGGCGCCCAGCATCGAGGCCGCTGCGGCCATCATGTCCGCGGCAAGATCGTCATCGGGAGACGGCAGCTCGCCCGCCGCGATCGCCGCCGCGAGCCGCGTACCGTCCTCAACGGTCAGCGAGTAGACCGACAAATGATCGGGGTCCAGCGCAACGGCCTCCTCGAGCGTTCGCGTCCACGAATCGAGCGATTCGCCGGGCGCGCCGAAGATTAGGTCGATGTTGATGTTCTCGAACCCGGCCTGGCGAGCGAGGTCAACCGCACGGCGAGCCACGCATGCGTCGTGCGTCCTGCCCAGCACCTTGAGCACATCGTCGTCGAGGCTCTGCACGCCGATGCTCAGCCGGTTGAAGCCGGCCGCGCGAAGTCGGCTCAGAGTGGGGCCGTCGATGGTATCCGGGTTCGCCTCGCAGGTCATCTCGGCGCCGCCGATGATGTCGATGCGACGCCCGAGCGCCTCGAGCAGCTCGTGCAGACGCGTCGGCCTAAGAACGGTCGGAGTGCCGCCGCCGAAGTATACGGTCCGCGCGCGCAGACGAGGCGCCGAAGCTATCTCGGCCGCCAGCGCGTCGGCATAGCTGTCGTGCAGATTGTCCAGACCGGCGTAGGAGACGAAATCGCAGTAGGCACACTTGGAGATACAGAACGGCACGTGCACGTAGATGCCGACCGCGCTGCCGTCGCGGCCTGCGGCGCATTCCGCCTGCAAGCGAGCTGATTCTCCCATGCCATCCATCACTGTTTCTCGCTATCCACCTTCAGCACGGCCATGAACGCCTCTTGCGGCACCTCGATGCGCCCGACCTGCTTCATCCGCTTCTTGCCGGCCTTCTGTCTCTCCAACAGCTTCCGCTTCCTGGTCACGTCGCCGCCGTAGCACTTGGCCAAGACATCTTTGCGCTTGGCCTTGACCGTCTCGCGAGCGATGATCTTGCCCCCTATCGCCGCCTGGATCGGCACCTCAAACATCTGCCTTGGGATGATCTCGCGCAGCCGGTCCGTGAGCTCCCGCCCGCGCGCGTACGCCTTTTCGCGGTGGATGATCGTCGACAGCGCGTCCACCGCCTCGCCGGCCAAGAGGATATCGAGCTTGATCAGCTCGCCCGGCCGGTATCCGATGTGTTCGTAGTCGAGCGAGGCGTATCCGCGCGTGCGGGACTTCAGCTGATCGAAGAAGTCGAGCAGAATCTCTCCGAGCGGCAGGTCGTACTGGAGTTCCACGGTACTCTCCGACAGGTACTGCATGTTCTTGAAGTCGCCCCGGCGCTGTTTGGCCAGATCCATGACGGCCCCCACGTAGTCGGGCGGAACGAGAATGACGGCCGCGACGTACGGCTCCTGAATCTCGGCGATCGTGCCGACCGGAGGAAGATCGGTCGGGCTCTGGATGGTGATCGTCTTTCCGTCGGTCAGGACCACCTGATATGCGACGGACGGCGCGGTGGCCAGCAGGTCCAGGTCGTACTCGCGCTCGAGGCGCTCCTTGATGATCTCCATGTGCAGCAGGCCCAGGAATCCGCAGCGGAAGCCGACGCCCAGCGCGTGCGAGCT
>DYIV01000125.1 GCA_020723435.1 Slackia heliotrinireducens
CGGTCTTGGCTCGATCGCGCAGGATGTATCCGACCAGCGCCGCCACGTAGAAGACGACCTGTACCGCGAGAACGGTCTGGTAGAAGAGCGGGCCCGGAGCGAGCGCAGAGCTCGAGGCGGATGGGGCTACCGCCGAGCTGAGGACGAGGACCGCGTTCGAGATCATCAAGGTCAGCATGAACAGTCCGGCCAACCAGCGCAGGGCCTTGTGAGAGATGACATGGAAGAAGATCGCCGGGTGTTTGAACGGGTTCATCGCGCCACCCGAGCGCGCCATCGAGGCGAATCCGCGCACCGGGATGCGGACGCGCATGGCGGTCTCGTCGGCGGCGCGCACGGTCGTAGCTTCACTCGCCACGGCGCCGGGCTCATAGACGACAAGGTAGCCCTCCTTGACGATGGACATCGGCACGATCATATCGCTTCCCGTCTCCGGCGGCGCGGCCACGAACAGGTCTTTCCTCGTCGCGTGGATGGCGCCGCTGATGGTCGTGTTGGAGAAGGCGTCACTCTGCAGCCGCTTGACGAGCTTCTCGTAGCGCCAGTAGGCGCCGGTGCCCTCACCCACCACGGAGTCCCCCGCGACGTATCGGACTTCGCCGCCGACCCCACCCACGCGCTCGTCGGCGAAGTGACGCACCATGGCGCGAAGAGCGCCGGAGCTGTAGACGCCCGTGGCATCGGAGAAGATGATGACTTCGCCGTCGGCCTGCTCCACCGCTCGAGCGACCGCGGCTATCTTGCCCGTCCTCTTCGGCCACGCAAGCAGCGTAACTCCTCTGTCCTCGTACCCGGCGACTATCTCGTTCGTCAGGTCGGTCGACCCGTCCGAGGTGACGACGATCCGGAGACGCTCGCGCGGATACTCAAGAGCCAGAGTGTTGTCGAGCTTGCCTGCGATCGCCGCCTCCTCGTTGTAGGCGGCGATGATGAAGCTCACGAGGGGCTCGTAGGTCTCGTCGATCCTGTGGCGTTTCGGTCGCAGAACCCGCAGGACAGCAAGGACAATAGGATATCCGGCGTATGTATAGGCGAGGGTGGCTGCGGACAGCCAGAAGAGGATCGCTGCCAACCTAACTAGCATTGCGCGCGCACGTCGCTTCCTTACCGGGACATCAGTCGTCGGCGCACCGGAGGGAGATACACGCAGACCAGCGCCACCACAAGCCCGACGACGAGACCGCGGACACCGTATCCGATAACGCGGGAGATCGGCGACAAGGTCGTCACGTGGACTTCGCCGTCCGGCACGACACCGTTGTCGAGCGCCTCGAGCTCCGAGTCGATCTGGGCGATCATGTTCTGCAAAGACGCCTGCCCCTGAAGCGCGGATGCGTTGAGCTGCAGAACGCCCACCTCGGCCAGCAACTTGTCACCGGGGGTTGCCGCGCCGCCGCGAGCGCTCTTGCCTAGCTTGGTTGCCTCGGCGCTGACCTTCGCCACCTGTTTGGCAAGTCGTTCGTTGAGCTCCTTCGACGCCTCCAAGCCCGCTCTCTGCTCCTTGACCGTGCTCATCGCCCTTTCCTTGGCGGCCGTCGCAAGCGCCTCGATAAAGCGCTTCGCACCCTGTTCGTCCTTTAGCCGAACGGAGAGCTGAACAACGCGAGCATCGTCCGGAGAGACGATGGAGACGAGCGACTGGTCTATCTCGCCAACCTGATTCTCGACTCCCGCGCTGCGCACGGCTTCGGCGACGGTCGTCGCATCCTCCGCCATCATGGCGAAGCGGTCGGGCAGCGGAGCGCGGGTGAGATTGCTGGGAAACTGCACGCGAACGTCGAGCGACGCCTCGTGGAGTCTCGCGCCCGGCCACCCGAAAGCCCCCGCCACCGCCGCAGCTACGAGCGCTACGCCCAGTATCCACCACCTTGCGGCTGACAGGAGCTCCACAAACGTGCCGATCTCATTCTCGTCGGTCAATCATCCGCCTCCTCACTGCGTGAGAGAAGAAGGTGCGTAACGGTGAGCAGACCCAGCGCGAACCATAATTGCTTCGACAATTCTACACTGTAGGTCAAAGCCTGAACAAGAATGCCCAGGACAGCGCCCCAGGCAGCAAGCTGAACGCGCGCGCCGAGCCCCCTCCTGCCGCCACGAACATCCGGCCACGCCGCAGCGAGCGACCGCCACAGAATCCACAGGAAGAGCAGCAGCCCCGGGATGCCAAGCTCTACCGCGACCGTCAGATAGGCGATGTGCGACTGCACAAGGCTCGGGCGCACCGTCCCGGTGCGAAAGACCGGGAAGACCGATGGAAAGCCGCCCAGGCCCACGCCGAGCGGATTCTCCGCGATGATATTGAGCCCGGCCTCCGCCATGTAGACTCGCGCCAGGGCCGACTTGTCCTGAGTGACCTGCACGATTCGTTTCTGCACGAACTCAGGCGGCAGCGCCGCCAGAGCGATCGACCCGGCAAGAACGAGCGCGATCACGACGGGCACGACGCGCTTGGCACGATCGCCGGGATAGGCCAGAACGACCGTGACGGTCGCAATCAGGGCCGCGACCCAGGCCCCGCGCGAGAAACTCAGCGCTAATGCCGCAAGCGCAACCGCGCCGGCCGCCCCCAGGACGAGACGGACACGTAGCGATTCACCCTTGATGATGGCAACGCCGGCCGTCAGCGCCATCATCATCATCATGCCCAGCATGTTGGGGTCCTTGAAGGAGCCCCGCACCCTGATCCCCGTCGCCTGGGTCTTCGTCACGTCTCCGGCGATCGATACGCCGGTGATTCGCTCGGTGACCGCAAGCAGCCCGAGGATGGCCGCCACGGCGATGAACCACAGAAGGAGGCGGCGCGCCTCTTCGGGCGAGTCCACCATGAGAATGACAAGGTAGAACAGGACGATGGATGAGATGAGGCTGCCGAATGTGACCAGCGCAACGCGCAGGCTGGGCGCGAACCAGACGCTGGCGAAGGCGACCGGTACGAACAGCAGCAGCGGCAGATCGACCGGCGTCAATTCCCAGCTTGCCCCGATGCGCCCGGCTCGCCGGGCGCGCACCATCGAAAGCAGCGTGACGGCAATCGTCACTTGATACAGCGTGATCGGGACGTCAGAGAAGGGCAGCCTGCCCAGCGTGTCGAGGGAGAATGTGACAACGGCCAGATAGAGACCGAGCTTCGGCTCCCGCCACACGTAGACCAAGCTGACGAGGAAGACCGCTCCCAGCGCGACGACGGCGAAGACCTTCAGGTCGAGCGCGACAGCCGCCGCCCCGGCCGCGGCTCCGACGATGGCGGCGGCCACGAGCCAAGAGCTCGTCAGCGGTTGCGCCGGTGACGTCGTATCGTTCATCAATGGTTGCTTCCCAGGGCCCGATCGAACGCGACCAGCAGGCCCTTCTTCTCGATGTCCCAATTGAATCGCTTCAGCGCAACCTTGCGAGCGTTCTTGCACATCTGCTGGTAGGTCTGGCTGTTGGCGAACATCGCGCGCACGGCGCGCGCGACGCCGCTTGGATCCGACGGGTCGTCAACGAGCGTGCCGACAGCATACTCCGTGACCAGCTCGCGCAGCTCGGGGAAGTCCGACGCCACGACGGGCACGCCCAACATGAGGTACTCGTAGAACTTCTTCGGCGCGGCCAGGAAGTCGCTGCGGCAGCTGTCTTGGGTGAGCACCATGCCGGCGTCAGCCGCGGCCATGTACCGGAGAAGCTCTCCGAAAGGCACCGAGTCTCGAAAGACCACGCGGTCGGCGACTCGAAGGTCCTCGGCGAGCAGGAGCAGATCGTGCGCCAGCGGCCCCGTGCCCACGACGAGCAGAGCACATTCCTCCAGCTGCTCCAGGCTGCGGATTATCTCCTCGAGGCCGCGTCCGGGCGCGAGAATGCCCTGGTATATGAGGACCCTGAGGCCCTGGCCGTCGAGCTCGGGAAGCTTGACCTTCTTGGGAAGACGCTTGACGACTTCGCTCACGTTGCGCACCACGATGGGGCGAACGCCGGGATAGCGTTCCTCCAAGGCCTTGCCGTGGTAGCGGTCGGTCACGATTACGACATCGGCCCGTTGGATGAAGAAGCGCTCGTAGGCGCCGTAGAGCCTGCGCTTCCAGACCGGCTCGTCCTCCAGGTCGCGGCGATCGAGACAGAGTTCGTCGGATGAGTAGATCAGCTTCGCCCGCCTCAGCCGCGCAAGCAGCCAGCCGACGGCGAGGGGTTCCAGGTCGCGTACATCGTAGATGTCGGCCCGCGCCCGCCAGCCTCGCCAGAGCATCCTAGCGCACGGCTCCCACGTTCGAAGCGGCCAGAGTATTCGCCAGTTGGGAAGACCGCGGCTTCGTACCCGAATGCGCTGGATGGTGTAGCCCTCGCGTTCCTCCGCGAGCGGGGCGCCGCGGCCGGCGATCGCCAGCAATCGCACGTGATGACCCGTTGCGGCAAGAGTCTTGGCCTCTCTGTCAACCCTGGTCAGGAACCTAGAGGCGCCGAATTGGATCATGCAGACCTTTGCCACGGAATCTCCCTCTTCCTCGCCTCGGCTTACGACATTATATAGAGAACCGGCAGGAAGGACACGTCAGGCGCCGCGCCAGGTGGAGAATCTAGCGCGCCTCG
>DYIV01000126.1:0-4143 GCA_020723435.1 Slackia heliotrinireducens
ACCTGGTAGTATCCATCCGACCCGAGTCACGACAAGGAGACGAACGAATGTCGAAGGTCTGCGATATTTGCGGAAAGAAGCCCTCGGTGGGCCGAAACGTCAGCCACTCCCACCGCAAGACGCCTCACACGTGGAAGGCGAACATCCAGTCCGCTCGGATCGTTGTGGACGGCACCCCGAGGCGCGCCAACGTCTGCACCAAATGTCTCAAGGCGAACAAGGTCACGCGCGCCTAACTACGACTCCCCAAAAACCCTATTGCCCCCTCTCGTTGCTGTCGATACGACTCATAGCAGGCAACAGGGGGATGCACTCTCATGTTCCGGGCGCAGCGCGTGCTCCGCGATGAGCGAGGTTTCACACTGGTTGAGATGGCCATCGTGGCCGTCCTCATCAGCATCCTCATTCTGATCGTCGTCGGCACGGGCCAGGCGTCGTCCGCACTCGCCGAGAAGGTCGCCTGTCAGTCCAATCAGAAGATCATTCTCGACGCGCTGGTCTCGTACCATCAGTCCAACGGCTCCTATCCCGACGCCTTGACGGACCTCGTTCCTTCGCATATACGCGGCGCCGTGCCGAAGTGCCCTACAACCGGAAACGCTTACCAGTACGATTCGACCACCGGCAGAGCGTGGTGTCCGGTCCACGAGCTGTAGACCGATGACGGGAGGTACACGCACTCATGACGTACAGACGATTTGAGATTCTCGTCATCATCTGCGGCGGAGGAGCCATCCTCACCACGGCCGCCGCCGCTGCCACTCGCCAAAGCGATTGGATAGAGACTGTTGGGCAACTCCTGCTGCTGGGAGTCCTCGTCGGCGCCCTTCACTGGGGACGCCGCGGCGGCTTCATCGCGGGTATCGCCGCAACGCTGGTCTACCTTGCCCTGCGCGTTCCGACTATTGCCGCGGCAAGGTCCCTCACCCCCACGTTGGCCCAGCTTCTGCTGACGCGAGCGGTCGTCTTCGGGGCACTGGGGATCGTCGGCGGGGAGATTTCCACGCGAATTAAGTACTTCTTCGTCGAACTCGAGAACCGTGGCCACATCGACGACGTCACTCACGTCTACAACGACGTCTACGTTAGACAACTGCTCCGCTCGCACGTCGCGCGCTACGAGCGCTACAGCGCCACCTTCTCAATCATCATCGTCAGGCTCGACGAGGCCAAGCTTCCGCCGCTCGACAGGTCGCACGGTCGGCGTCTGTTGCGCGCCACGGCCAATGCGCTCGTTGGGGACATCCGCCTCGTCGACGAGATGGGAAGGCTCGAGGGCGCCGAATTCTGCATCATACTCCCGAACACCCCCCTCGAAGGAGCGAAGGTGGCAGCCGCCCGGCTCAAGAACACGGCCGGCGGCAGCCTGCACGGCACCGGCCTCCACCCCGATGGCATCGTGACGGCTGAGCCTCTGGGGTATCCGGAAGATCGCGAGGCCATCGAGGTCCTGCTGCCTCCACTCACTGACGAGCCAGCCGATCGCAGGGCCTAGGGAGCCGGCGCCGGGCTCGTTTCTCTAGACGGCTTCGGCTTGGGCTTGGGCTTCGCGCCAACCCGAGCCATGCCGGCCTTGGGGTCGTAGTGGCTCTCAAAGACATCCGTGTGAATCACCCGCCCGTCGCGGGTGACCGTGCGCCTCACCACGATATTGCGCCCCCGAATCCCCTCGTCCTCGATCCTGGTCTCCCCAGCCGCCATCGTCGGGTCTTCTATGCGCTCCATGGGCGGATCGACGAAGTCGGTGAACTCGCTCGTCCTGTAACTGACTCGGTTGTCAACCTTGGGACCGTACAGCGAGATGGTCACCCAGTCATCGCCCCACCACGCCCTTATCATCACCCACGCCGGCGTGTCGTTGCGGAACCTGAAGTCCGGACCGTCCCACGATACCGTCGCGTCCCGTCCGTCAGGATAGTGCGAGATGTAGAAACTGTGGTTGTGTCGCTCTACGACGTCCAGACCGCTGAAGAAGACCGCATTGAAAAGCGTCGTTCCGACCTGGCAGACTCCACCGCCAAGCGAGGGCACAAGCTTGCCACCCACGATGGCCGGCGCCTCCTCATAACCCTTCTCCGCCGTCCTCGGCCCGATTGTCTTGTTGAATGAGAAGACGCTTCCCGGCCGCACGAAGGTGTTGTTAAGGTGTCGAAGAAGCAAATGGATGTTCTTGACTCTCGATGTCGCACCGGAGTCGTACTTCGTCGTATAGGTGCCCAGCAAGCTCGTGATGCCCGTGGATCGGGCCCACTCCGTCGTAAGTCGCGGTCGCAGTGGACCCATCACAAGCGCCACCCGACGGTGCCCCCGGCGCCTCAGAGCCGCGCCGATGTTGCGGTATGCGTGATCCGTGTCAACGCCCCTGCCCATTCGGCTCGGCACGATCCTCACACGCTCGCCCTCGACTCTGAACGTGGCGTCGACGGCGGGGCGCGTCGCCTTCTTGGTAATCCGTCTGATCCTGCGCGCAACCGCTCTCTTGTCCAACGCCGCCCTCAGAACGACCCTCGGCTCATAGGGAGTCGCGGAAAGTAGCTGTCGCTCGAACAGAATCCAGCGAGCCAGCTCGGGTCGTCCTATTCGCCACGCCGAGCGTCCGTAGGCCAAATGGAGCGGCCGACGCAGCATCAGCTTCGCGTCGCCGAGGGCCTGCACCACCCCGTCATCGTCAATCCCGGGCGTTACGACGCGAACGGGCAGCCGTGCCGACCGTGTGCGGAGAGAGAGCATCGCCGCAACCATCGTTCGTAGCGCAGCCGCCGGGCGAATGGCCAGACCACGCCGTGCCCTGGTTCGCACGACATCGGTGCCGGAGGCCGCCAGCGCCGCATCCACGGCATCCGTGGCCACCACAGAAGACACCCCGGCCAGGAAGGAGTCACCGGCATCTCGGTTGAGAGAGGCACTGACGTCAATCTCGTCCTGCCGCACCCACAGCAGCAGCCGCCGCCACGTGTTGGCAATCGGGTTCGATTCCCGGCCGCACAGCCAGGCGCGCCCCGCGGTCCGCTCGAAATCGACTTCCAGATCGAAGTCGCTCGGCCTTAGTCGCCACCGGCGATGGCCGTAGGTGAGAAGGGCCGGCTTTCCGAGAATGGGGCGCAGCTCCTCTTTCAGCCGCGCCGAGGCCTGGCTCTTGGTCAGGCCGGACAGCGATACGTCGCCAGCGACGACTCCCGGATGGATCCGCTCTCTAGTAATCGCCGCGTCTGCCAGGCCCAGCGCCGCAAACAGCGCGACGGCGAGCCCCGCGGCAATCACGCCGACTCTGCCTACCCTTCGCCACATGTGTTCCGCGCTATCTGAACGCCTTTCTCTCAAGCGCTCGTCTCCAACTGCTTCTTTGTCCACTCTTCTATCGCCGCGAAGTCGCCCTCGCTCCCGGCCTCAATATAGGCCCGCACTACCGGCTCGGTTCCCGATGGCCGCACGAGCACCCACGCTCCCCGTTCGAGAAGATATTTCACACCGTCGATCGTCTTGACGCCCCTGACCTCGAGCTCGCCGACGTGCGACGGTGCCCGCTCCGTCAGACGAGACAGGAGGTCGCCCTTGGCTTCCGCCGGATACTGTACGTCGATGCGGCGAGTAATCCGATGGCCGAACTCCTCGTAGACGCGGCCCAAGACCTTGCTCAGCGACTCCCCACTCATCGCTGCCACTTCGCACATGAGCAGGTCCGCCAGGAGCCCATCTTTCTCCGGCACGTGGCCCGCTATCGACAGCCCGCCGCTCTCCTCGCCCCCGATGAGCACATCGCCGTTGAGCATCTCCGCCGCCACGTACTTGAATCCCACGGGCGTCTCCACACACTCGACCCCGTGTGCCGAGGCTATCGCGTCCAGCAGGTGAGTCGTGGCGACCGTGCGCACGATCCGGCCACTCATCCGCCGGCGACGCAACAGGTGCAGCGCAAGCACCGCCAACACTTGGTTGGACGTCAGCAGCCGACCGTCCGAGTCGATGACTCCAAATCGGTCGGCGTCGCCGTCGAGCGCCAGTCCCAGATCGAAACCGCCCTTCTGCACTAGATTCGCGAGTTCATCCAGATTGCCCTCGGCCGGCTCCGGCAGGCGCCCTCCAAAGAAGGCGTCGCGGATCTCGTGGATCGCCTCCACCCTGCAGCCCGCCTCGTGAAGCAGA
>DYIV01000126.1:4153-4514 GCA_020723435.1 Slackia heliotrinireducens
CGCTGAGCGCAGCGCATTGAACTCAACGAGAGAGCGCAGGTGAACGACGTAGTCGCAGATCGGCTCGCACTCAGCCGCCTCAATCGCGCTTTCCCTTCTGATCTGCGCGTACTCGAGCCTGCTCAGCGTCGCTTCGATCTCACCCGTGATCTCGGGACTCGCCGGCCCGCCGTATTGGGGTATGAACTTGATCCCGTTGTAGACGGCGGGATTGTGGCTTGCCGTCAGCATGATCGCACCATGTGCCTCGTAGTTGCCGATCGCGAATGCCACTAGTGGAGTGGGTAGCGCGCCGGATGGGAGAAGGACGCGCAGCCCGTTTCCCGCAAGTACGCGTGAGCAAGCGGTGGCGAATTCCTCG
>DYIV01000015.1:0-29333 GCA_020723435.1 Slackia heliotrinireducens
CGCAGCATAGCCAAGTACGTTACGGACGAGGGGATCGACGCGGACATGGTGCTTGTCTACAGCAACCGGAGCGCGGCCTCGATCGCCTTCAAGGATGACTTTGACGAAATGGCCAAGGCGGCGCGCCTCAGAGTGGTTCACTGTTTGGGTGAG
The DNA here is from genome assembly GCA_020723435.1 of Slackia heliotrinireducens. Taxonomy (GTDB): domain Bacteria; phylum Actinomycetota; class Aquicultoria; order DYIV01; family DYIV01; genus DYIV01. The sequence goes on from DYIV01000015.1 coordinate 154, forward strand.
GCCCCCAACGACTGGGAAGGGTACCGGGGGCGCATAACGAGGCAGGTGATAGAGGCCGAGGTTCCAGACCATGACGAGCGCCTCTTCTACCTGTGCGGCCCTCCCGGAATGGTCGACGCGATGAGGGCGCTACTCCTTGAGATGCAAATAGGCCCGGGCAGCATAGTAGTGGAGCGCTTCGCCGGGTATTGAGGGGCTAGACCGCACGGCCCGCCCCCGCAGCTTGTCGCGACCGATCGTCTGCCGTTGGTCGTACTCCGTCAGCCGTTCATCGATTCCAAGGCTCTTGCTTCTGAGGAAGCGGCACGCTGAACCGATAGTAGGCGTGAAAGGAGTGGTGGGGTGGAGAAGTCCGACCAGCGACTCGTGTTCTCCCAGCGCATCATCGATGGCGCCGCGGGCTTTGCCGTGCCCGGAGCGCTGAGCGCATTCGCGGTCGAGGTACTGGGCGCCTGCCGCATTCCATTCGAACACGCCGATCGCGGCGTGATGCTCCTTCTCGACAGCACGGCCGATGTCGGCGAGGCGCTAGAGGGTGTCGGCTTGCGGGCCGGCGGGCATGCGATCGGTGGAGCCAAGGGGTACACGACAGATCAGGTGCAAACGCTGTTGAAAGCATTTGGGGTCGAGATCACGATCGGACGCGGCGAGGTCTGCGACCTACTGACGATGGACGTTCGGGAGTTGGTGCGGGGATCGGATGATTAGGGAAGCGGCGGCAAGCGATGGAGTGACGCGCGCCCGGCCGCGCACGACGGCGATCAGGAAACAGAACAGGGCCCCGCACGCGGGGCCCTGCCGGTGAAACTGCTTGGATTGGCTTGTAGGTGCCAAACCAGGTGCGCTCGGCACCTAGCCGCAGCCACCTCCACTGGTCTCTAAGTCAATAATCTGGACCACCTCCTTTCCGTGGTGGCTCCATGATACAGCGCGGAGGCGCCGCCTGTCATGTCAGGATTTCTTCCGCTTTCTCTTGGCGAGTGAGCGGCCGAGTGTCCCGCCCGCCACGGCTCCCGCCAATTCGGCGGTCCGGCCGCGCGTGGCCTCCACGGCGAGCGCTTCCGCGGTGAGAGGACGTCCTTCCTTAACGAGGACGCCGCCGTCGTCACCGGTGATAGTCCAGGGCGCCGGCTTGCCGACCAGACCCGAGCGCGCGCCCAACTTGAGCTTGTGACTCGCCTTGGCCAGGGTCTTGCCGAACATCGTCGCCGCGTCGTCCACCAGGCTGCCGGCGGCTGCGGTCTCGGGCGTCTTCTTCGGTTTCTTCGGCGCGAGCGCGTCCGCGGCCAGGTAGGCGACACCGTCTTCTATCTTTGTGACCTTGTCGCGCCGGACGCGAACGCTCTTGCCAAGTATGCCCTGCTGAATGAGTAGAGTGGTGATCCTGCCGTCCTCGGCGACGCCATAGTCGAATACGACGCCGACCTTCTCGTTCTTGCACACGGCACTGAGCTGTCCCGCCCGGCGCTGGGCACGCCAGGCTCGCCAGAGCGCGCGCTGCAGGGGAAGCCAGCGAAAGCCCGATTTGGTGATGATCACACCGTCGTCATGCAGCAGGTGAATCGACTCCGCCGGAGCGATCATCTTGGGGCGCGCAATCCGCGTCCGCGTCACGATGCCCAGCAGACAGGTGCGGTCGGCGTCGACGACGGTCCCGAGCACGTAGCCCAGGAACTGCTCGTTCTCCAGGTCGAAGACTGGATTGTGCTGAAGATCCTCGAGGTCCATTCGGCTCCTTTGTCGCGTGCAAGTGAGTATTATACATGCTCAGGTTCGAGGCGGGCCGCCGGAGCGTGCGGCGGAGCGCGGCGGAGCGTGCGGCTTGACGCTGCACGGCTTCTCGCGCAATCTATGGGGAAAACCTTGGGTGGGGAAGTCTTGCTGGTAAAGAGGCTTGTAGTCGGGCCACTGGGCACCAACTGCTACGTCGTGGCTTCGGCGCCCGGCGCGGACGCGGCAATCATCGATCCCGGTGGGGATGCCGACGCGGTTCTCGCCGAGGTCGCCGAGAATGACCTGCACGTCGTCTACGTGCTCAACACGCACGGTCACTCCGACCACGTGGCGGCGAACGCTTCAGTGCTGGAGGCGACCGGTGCTCGACTGGTGATCCATGAGCTGGACGCACCGATGCTCGGCGACCCCGTCGCGAACATCTCCGCCTTCATCGGGGCCCGGACCACGTCTCCGGAGGCGGACGTGACTGTCACCGACGGCGACACGGTGGATATCGACGGATTCGCCCTCAGCGTGCTGCACACGCCGGGCCACACGCCGGGGAGCATCTGCCTCCTGGGGCACGAGACGCTCTTCTCGGGCGATACGCTCTTCGCCGGCTCGGTGGGGCGCACGGATCTTCCGGGAGGCTCTTCCCGGCAGATGGCCGAGTCGCTCGCCGCCAAGATCGCGGTTCTCGACAACGGGGTGATTGTGTATTCGGGGCATGGGGAGTCAACGACTATAGGCAGGGAGAAGATGATCAATCCATTCCTGCGGGGAGAGCCTACGTAGATGTCGATTGTCACGCCGAAAGGCACCAGCGACATGCTTCCCGATGTCGCGCGAAAATGGCAGTTTCTGCTGGCCACGGCCGCCGAGCTGTTCGAGGCGTACGGCTACGAACCTATCGATACGCCCATCTTCGAAGCCACGGAGCTGTTTGTGCGTGGAATCGGCGAGGCGACCGACATAGTCCACAAGGAGATGTACACCTTCGAGGACAAGGGCGGCCGGTCGTTGACGCTGCGCCCGGAGCTCACCGCGCCGGTTGTCCGGGCCTACCTGCAGCACAACCTTGGGGGCGGCGGGCGGCTGGTGAAGCTGTACTACGCGGGGCCGATGTTCCGATTCGAGCGGCCCCAGGCCGGGCGGTCGCGTCAATTCTGGCAGATCGGCATCGAGGCGCTCGGAGCGGAGGCGCCGTCGGTCGACGCCGAGGCGATCGTGCTGCTCGTGCGGTACTTCGAGCGTCTTGGCCTGCGCGACCTGCAGGTCCTCATCAACAGCATGGGATGCGTGGAGTGTCGCCCGGCCTACCGGGAAGCGCTCGCCGCCTACCTGCGCGGGCGGACGCCCGAGTTGTGCCCCGACTGTGTCAGACGCCTTGAGATGAATCCGCTTCGGGTCTTCGACTGCAAGAACCCCGAATGTGCCGACGTGATGAACGAGGCGCCGGAGGTAGCCGACTTCACCTGCGGCGACTGCGCCGAGCACTTCAACGAGGTTAAGGCTCTGCTCGCGGAGGCGGGCCTCGCATACGAGGTCGATGCGCGTCTGGTTCGCGGCTTTGACTACTATACGAAGACGACCTTCGAGGTCCGAAGCTCACAATTGGGCGCGCAAAACGCGCTTGGCGGCGGCGGCCGATACGACGGCCTGGCCGAAATGATCGGCGGCTCCCGCACACCGGGTGTGGGCTTCGCCCTCGGCGCGGAGCGCACCATGCTCGCACTGGAAGCGGAAGACGTCTCGATGCCCGCTCGCCCTCCGGTGCACGTCTTTGTGGCGACCGTCGATGAGACAACGCGGCGTGCGGCCTTCGGCATCGTCGGACGTCTGCGCGAGGCTCAGATCGCCGCGGAGATGGATCACATGGGCCGGAGTCTCAAGGGGCAGATGAAGCAGGCGGGCAAGTCGGGCGTGCTCTTTGCGGCGATCCTGGGGCCGGACGAAGCGGCCAGGGGAGAGTGCACGGTTCGCGATATGGAGTCCGGCGAGGAATCCGCCGTGCCCTTGGCCGATCTGGAGGAGTGGCTTGCGGAGCGCATCAAAGAGGAGATAATGTGACGGGCCGTTCGGCGGCGCACGCCGTGGCTCGTAAGGACGCAAGCAGGGGAGCGGGGAATTGACGAATCAGATGGACTCATTCGATCGGACTCATCGCTGCGGCGAGCTGAGCCGTACGGACGTCGGCGGTCGAGCTGTTCTGGCGGGCTGGGTCCAGAAGCGGCGTGACCACGGAGGTCTGATCTTCATCGATCTTCGGGACCGCAGCGGGGTCGTCCAAGCCGTTATCGACCCAAACGAGAACGCGGAGGCATTCAGAACCGCCCACGCGGTCAGGCCCGAGTACGTTCTGCATGTGGCCGGCGTCGTGCGCGAACGTCCTGAGGGGACGGTCAACCCCGGGCTTGCCACGGGCGAGGTGGAGGTCGTCATCGAGACGCTCGATGTGCTCAACACGGCCAAGACGCCGCCGTTCGAGATCGAGCGGGACGTGGACGCGGACGAGTCGATCCGCCTGCGCTATCGCTATCTCGATCTCCGCAGAGAGCCGATGCTCGCCAACATGATTCTGCGGGACAAGGTGGTTCAGGCCACCCGCGCATACCTGGCCGGGCAGGGTTTCCTCGAGATTGAGACGCCGGTCCTGACAAAAAGCACTCCCGAGGGGGCGCGCGACTTCCTCACCCCGAGCCGGCTCCAACCCGGGAGATTCTACGCACTTCCTCAGTCCCCGCAGCTCTTCAAGCAGGTCCTGATGGTGGCCGGCATGGAACGGTACTATCAGATCGCGCGCTGCTTCCGTGACGAGGACCTGAGGGCCGACAGACAGCCGGAGTACACCCAGATCGACATGGAGATGTCCTTCGTCAAGCAGGACGATATCCTCGGCCTCGTCGAGCGTATGCTCGGGGCGATCGGCACGGCGGTCGGCTCCGAGATCGCCGTTCCGCTGCCTCGAATGACCCACGCCGAGGCGATGGGTCGGTACGGCTCCGACAAGCCCGATCTTCGGTTCGGCGTTGAGCTGGTCGACCTCACGCAATGCCTGGGCAACTCCGGGTTCCGGGTCTTCGCCGACACGATCGCGGCGGGCGGCAGTGTCAAGGGCATCCGCGTTCCCGGCGGTGAGTCCTTTTCTCGCAAGGACCTCGACGAGCTCACCGAGTTCGCTCAGAGCAAGGGCGGCAAGGGTCTTGCCTGGATCGTGTACGCGGCCGCCGGTCCCAAGTCGCCGATTGCGAAGTTCCTTAGCGAGGAGGAGCTAAGCGCGGTCAAGTCCGAGCTCGGCATCGCAGATGGCGACCTCGCGCTGCTCGTCGCCGACAAGACACCAGTCGCCAACGAGGTGCTGGGCCATTTGCGACTCGAAGTGGCGCGGCGACTCGATCTCGCTGACAAAGACGCCTTTCGGATGCTCTGGATAACGGACTTCCCGCTCTTCATGTGGGACGATGAGGAGGGTCGGCTCGACTCGGAGCATCATCCGTTCACCATGCCCAGCGAAGACTCTATTGCCAGGCTGGACGACGATCCGTTGGCCTGCACGGCCGTTGCCTTCGACTTGGTGCTCAACGGCACCGAGCTTGGGAGTGGAACGGTCCGCATTCACAGAAGAGAGCTGCAGAGGAAGATATTCTCATTGCTTGGCATGGATGATGAGGAAGCGGAGACGAAGTTCGGATTCCTACTCGACGCCTTCGAGTATGGCGCTCCTCCTCACGGCGGTATCGCTCTGGGGCTCGACCGGCTTGTGATGCTCTTGGCCGGCTGCGCCTCGATTCGCGACGTAATCGCGTTTCCCAAGACTCAGGCGGGAAGCGATCTGATGACGGGCGCGCCGGATGCAGTGTCGGAGGCGCAGCTTCGCGAGCTCCAGATCAAGCTTCGGTAGTAGAGCCCGGCACACTGCTGGGCGTCTGACCTCGTAGAATCCAAGTCGCGGCCCGCATGCCCGCTGTTGCTCCGATCAAAACCTCTGTGCTACCATCAAGCCAGATGACGAACTCTGCCTTGCTCGTGATTCGTCAACTATATTGAGCCAACAGTTTCACCTTGGGAGTCCGGCTCAGAACGTGGAGCGCATGCCCGCCTCGAGCGGGACTCGCGAAGCGCGAGGAGGACACCCACCTGCGAGAGCGGGTTCAATCTAGGAGCGGACACGGCAAGGCGGGGTTTCTTTTGAGCAAGGGGTCCTTCTTGAAGAGAGCTTCTCTGGCAATCCTGCTCGCGAGCTGCGTGGTCGTGCTGGCCGGTTGTGGGGGCGGCGACAGCGGGACGACGAGTGGAACCGAAGGCGCCGCCGGAACTGGTGCCCCCGCTGGAACCGGCGCTCCGCCCGCCGCGGTGGCGACATCGACGTCACAGAGCGCCGAGGAAACGACGAAGCCCGTCGCGTTTACGCCGACGGCTGAGACTCCCGCATCAGTCAAGAAGCACTTCAAGAAGAAGGTCATCTCCGTCGAGTTCTACCTGCCGGCGGATCCGGTTACCGGCGACGTGGCTCGGGAGATGGCCCCTCTGAAGAAGGATTACGCCAAGCAAGTGGCGTTTCTGAGGTTTGACGTCAACAACGCCGCCGCGACCGCGGCGCTCAGCCAACAGCTGGAAGCCGGCTACTCCCCGTACTTCGTCATCATCGACAAACAGGGATTCATCGTCTACCGGCACGCGGGATACATTGACCGCCTCACGCTCGAACAGCAGCTCTTCTCGACTTTGAGACGGTAGACGCCTCGACCCCACGGGGTCAAACCATGGACCTCTTCGACAACAACCTCGAGCAACTGGCTGCCGAGCAGGCGCCGCTTGCGGCACGCATGCGTCCCACGTCACTCGACGAATTCGTGGGCCAGGAGCACATTGTGGGCCGCGGGACGGTTCTTCGGACGGCCATAGAGAGCGATCAGATCGGTTCGATCATCCTCTACGGCCCCGCGGGAAGCGGGAAGACGAGTCTGGCGCGGATCATCGCGCGGACGACGTCGTCGGTGTTCGAGCAGCTCAGCGCCGTTACTTCCGGGGTGGCCGACGTGCGGGACGCGATCGCGCGAGCCCGAGACCGTCTGGCGATGGACGGTCGGCGGACGATCCTGTTCATAGACGAAATCCATCGCTTCAACAAGTCTCAACAAGACGCGCTCCTGCCGGCAGTGGAGGACCGCGTGATAGTGCTGATAGGGGCGACCACCGAGAACCCGTACTTTGAGGTGAACTCGCCACTCGTGTCGCGCTCGCGCATTCTCGAGCTGAACGCGCTCTCGGCCGACCAGATCGGGTCGCTGATCGACCGCGCTCTGGCGGACGAGAAGAGAGGGGTGGGCAAGTACTCGCCCAAGCTCGACGAGGCCGCGCGGGAGCACATCGTCCTCGTCGCCAACGGCGACGCGCGCTCGGCGCTCAATGCGCTCGAAATGGCCGTTGTCACGACGAGCCCCGATGAGAACGGCGTTCGGCACGTCACCCTGGCGCATGCCGCCGATGCAATCCAACGCCGAGCACTCGTCTATGAGAAGAGCGGGGACGCCCACTACGACACCATCTCGGCCTTCATCAAGTCGATGCGTGGCTCCGATCCCCATGCCGCCATCTACTGGTTGGCGCGGATGATCTACGCCGGCGAGGACCCCAAGTTCATCGCGAGGCGCATGCTGATCTTCGCGTCTGAGGACATCGGCAACGCCGATCCACAGGCGCTGGTCGTGGCGGCGGCCGCGGCGAGGGCGGTGGAATTCGTCGGACTGCCGGAGTGTCGGATCAACCTGGCGCAGGCCGTCACCTATCTTGCGACGGCTCCGAAGAGCAACGCGGCGATCGTCGCGATCGACGGCGCGCTTCGAGACGTCGAGTCCGAGCCGGCCGAGGGCGTACCGCAGCACCTGCGTGATGCCGGCTACAAGGGGGCCTCGCAGCTTGGGCGCGGAGAAGGGTACAAGTATCCTCACGCGTACCCCGAGCACGTTGTTGCGCAGGCCTACCTCCCGCCGTCGCTGGTGGGGCGGCGCTACTATGTGCCCGCGGACACCGGCATGGAGGCTGAGATCTCTCGCCGGATGGAGGCTGTCGAGAAGGCACTGAGGCGGAAGGCCGAGGAAGGCTCGGACGCGGAAGCGTAGTCGCCGTGGCCCGGTACTCGGGCGCGCGTGCCGATGTGCTAGACTCTGCAGGTAAAACAAGGGGGTAAGCCGGTGACAGTGGCCGCGGCCAGGGACGTGTTGGTCTCGTTCGGAGGGCCAGTTCTGATAGTGCTGGGTGTTGCCGTGCTCATCCAGCTGACACGCCTCATGACCAACGTGAATCGGATGCTGGCCGACCTGGATAGGGAACTCATTCCCACACTCGTGAAGCTGCAGGAAACACTCGACGAGGTGGGGGGAGAGCTCGATCGAATAAAGAACGTGGTCGAAACCGTGGAGGACGTCGGCGACAAGGTGGCAAAGACGGCCCGTCTCGCGCAGGAAGTGATATCGTCTCCGTTGATAAAGGCGGCCGGACTGGGCGCGGGCGCGCGGCGCGTCTATGACACGCTTCGAGGGAGAGAGAGCGTCGATGAAGAAGAATAGGGTACTCTACCTGCTGGGTCTGGTGGTCGGTCTCGCTGGGGCGGTGATGCTCATCCCGCAGGCGCGAACCATCGCGCAGGCGCTTATCGTCCAGGTTGTGGGCCGCGCCCGGACCGCGTGGGATGAAGGCAAGAAGGCCAAGCGCCGGCGGGAGCACGAACTCGAGGAGGTGGTCCTCGGAAGCGAGGACTCCAAGATCGAGGAGGACGACGCACCGGACTACATCGTATAGACGTCCGTAGGAAAGGAACTGCCGTGGCCAGTGAGGTACCGTCTCTGCACATACGACTGCCGGTGGACGCCAGATTCGCGCAGACGTTGCGTTTGGCTGCTTCGTCGATAGCGACAACGGCCGATTTCACACTGGAACAGATCGAAGATCTCAAGATTGCCGTTGAAGAGGCCTTCCTCATGTCCGCGGAGCGCGAGGACGGGCCGTCGCAGGTTGACTTCGGATTTCGGTTGTTCGGCGATCGCATGGAGGTGCGCGTGGGCGAGTTGCCCGCCGACTATGGAGACGAGGCGCCCGACGACGGGCTGGAACAGCAGGCCTATGGCTTGATGATCCTCAGGGCCGTCGTTGACGAGGCCCAGTTCGTAACGTCCGGCGACGGCACCCAGCTCGTCATGGTCAAGCTGAAGCGGAAAGAGGCCTAGCTTGGCGGGGCGAGGAAGAAAGGGCAGCCGTGTGCTGAGCCTGGACAGGCAGGAGACGGCCCGACTGTTTGCCCGCTACGCGGAAACCGGCGACCCGGAGATCCGGGACCAGCTCATCACCATGTACTTGAACCTGGTCAAGTACCTGGCCTATCGGTTCCGCAATCGCGGGGAGCCTCTGGAGGACCTCATCCAGGTCGGCACGGTTGGCCTGATCAAGGCGATCGATCGTTTCGACGTGAATCGAGCCGTAGAGTTCACGACCTACGCTACCCCAACTATCGTGGGAGAGCTGAAGCGGTATTTCCGCGACAAAGGGTGGGCCATCAAGGTTCCCCGACGGCTGCAAGAGTTGAACATGCAGGTCAACCAGGCAACCGACGTGCTGTCGCAGAAGCTTCACCGGTCGCCGACCGTGACTGAGCTGGCGCAACACCTCGGCGTCACGAGCGAAGAGATCCTCGAGGCTCTGGAGACGAGTGAGGCCTACAACTTCGTCTCTCTCGACCGCGACAGGTCGTCCGACTCCGATGACAGTTTCTCCCTGCTTGAGTATATTGGCAGGGACGACAAGCTGCTTGCCAACGTTGAGGACCGCACGAGTCTCGCAGCGGCTCTGGCGCCGCTCAGTCCCCAAGAGCAGCGAATCCTCTATCTGAGGTTCTTCCGGGGGCTGACGCAGACGGAGATCGCGTCAGAGCTGGGGATATCGCAGATGCAGGTGTCGCGCCTGCTGCGGCGCACGCTCGATGTGGTGCGACGGAAGATGACGGTTGAGAAGGAGTAGCCACCTGTGACCGCCGAAGTGACGCAGACAATGCGCAGGATCCGCGACGTGGGCATTGTCTTCTGGACCGTCATCGGTGGCCTGATCCTCGGCTACGCGCTGTTCGCGATGGTGTCGCGAATCAGCTCGGTTCTGACGCCGTTCCTTCTCTCCGTTCTCCTAGTCTACCTGCTCAGGCCGGTCGTCAATCGACTGGGCGACCACGGAGTTCCACGACTGCTGGCAGTCGTCCTCGCCTACCTTGGGTCGCTGCTGATCGTGGGCATCGCGCTCTTCTTTCTTATCCCGGTTCTGGCGGTGCAGGTTCAGGCGTTCATCAACAACTTCCCGACGTACTTCAGGTCGGCCTCGGCCTTCTTCGGTCGCTACGCGTGGGTCGTCGAGCGCGGCCAAGCGGATCAGCGGGTCAGCCAGCTCATCGAGTCGGCGCTGCAGAGCGTGCAGGCCTCCGGGATGAGCGCGGTCGCGCAGGTACCGGCCTACACATTAAGCGCCGTCGGGTTGCTGCTCAACATCGTCATAGCGCCACTCATAGCCTTCTACCTGCTCAAGGACTTGCCGCAGATCCGCGACACGCTGCTGGAGCTGATTCCGGGCGGATACCGGGATGAGACGATCCACCTCATGCATGAGATCGACGCGGTGCTGGCGGGGTTCCTGCGCGGCCAGTCGCTCGTCGCGCTGTCCGTGGCGATCCTCTCGACGATCGTGCTCGTCGTGGCCGGGGTCGACTATCCGGTGGTGATCGGTCTTATCACGGGCGTGCTGAGCGTGATCCCGTACTTCGGAGCGCTCGTGGGCGTTGTGATCGCCGCCATAGTCGCCGTGTTCAAGCTGCCGCTGTGGCTGACTCTCGTCGTCATCGCGCTGCTCGTCGCCGTGCAGCAGGTGGTCAACATCGTCATCGCACCGTATATAATGAGCCAACAAGTTAACGTTCACCCGGTCGTCGTCATCTTCGCCCTTCTCGTCGGCGGGGCGCTCTTCGGTGTCGTCGGTCTCATTCTGGCGATTCCCATCGCCGCGATTGCGAAGGCGGTATTCGTCCACTTCGCCGAGGGACATCATGGGCGGTTCGAGCAGCCCGGCGCGGACCGGACGGAGCCGAAAGGCACAGCGTGAGATCGAGCGAGATACGAGAGACATTCCTCAACTTCTTCGCGGAGCGCGGCCATAAGGTCGTTCCAAGTTCGTCGCTGGTCCCCAACGACTCGACGATGCTACTGACGACGGCGGGGATGGTTCAGTTCAAGCCGATCTTCCTCGGCGCTGTCACCAGCGACTTCTCGCGCGCCACTTCGTGCCAGAAGTGCCTGCGAACGACCGACATCGAACTGGTGGGGCACACCGCGCGGCATCACACGTTCTTCGAGATGCTCGGCAACTTCTCATTCGGCGACTATTACAAGCGCGAAGCGTGCGCATGGGCGTGGGAGCTTCTGACCCAACACTACCGCCTGGACGTTTCAAAGATGTGGGTGACGATCTTCACCGACGACGATGAGGCGGAGGGAATCTGGCGAGACGAGGTGGGGGTCGCCGCCGATCGCATCGTGCGCCTCGGCGAGAAGGACAACTTCTGGTCGGCCGGCCCCACGGGTCCTTGCGGGCCGTGTTCGGAAATCGTCTACGACCTCGGGCCCGAGCGCGGTTGCGAGAAGGGTGACTGCATGGTCGGCTGTGACTGCGATCGTTGGCTTGAGGTGTGGAACTTGGTCTTCATGCAGTACGACCGCGACGAGTCGGGGAATCTTGCGCCGTTGCCCAAGAAGAACATCGATACCGGCGCTGGCCTGGAGCGGATCGCTTCGATCCTGCAGGGGACGCGGACGAATTTCGAGACCGACCAAATCAGGCCAATCGTGGAGACGGCGAGCGAGCTTGCGGGAGTCGCCTACGGGGCCGGGGAGTCTACGGACATTTCGCTGCGCATCCTGGCCGATCACGCGCGCGCTCTCGCCTTCATGATCAGCGATGGCGTGCTGCCCTCCAACGAAGGACGAGGATACGTGCTCAGGCGGCTCATCCGCCGCGCGGTTCGCCACGGCAGGCTCCTCGGCATCGAGGACGCCTTCGTGACGAAGCTCGTGGACGTGGTGATCGAGACGATGGGAGGTCCCTATCCAGACCTGGCCGGCCATCGCGAGCTCATCCATCAGGTGTCCTCGAGCGAGGAGGAGCGCTTTGGCGCGACGCTGCGTCAGGGCCTGGGCATTCTCGAGGAAGTGATGAGCGAGATGAAGGCGAAGGGCACGGACGAAATCGGTGGAGAGATCGCCTTTAGGCTCTACGACACGTACGGTTTTCCAGTCGAGCTGACCCGGGAAATAGCCTCGGAGAGCGGCCTGAGCATCGACGAAGCCGGGTTTGCCGCGCGCATGGAATCGCAGCGGGACCGCGCCCGCGTCGCTCGCGAGGATCAGCAGGTCACGGTCCCGGCTGAGGCCCTCGGGGCGATTCACGCGCGAAGCGGGGTCACGGACTTTGTGGGCTATGCCGAAGACGGCGCCACTGCGACCGTCGTCGGACTGATCGTGGGTAACGAGAGTGTCTCAAGCGCCGAAGCCGGCCAAGACGTGGAAGTCATACTGGACCGAAGCCCGTTCTACGCGGAGAAGGGCGGTCAGGTTGGCGACAGGGGAACGATCGCAGGCCCCTCGGGAAAGGTCGACGTGAGCGACACGAAGGTTCCGATCGAGGATCTGCACGTGCAGGTTGGGTCGGTGACCGAGGGCGCCATATCCGTCGGCGAGAAGGTCGAGGCACGAATCGACGAAGAACGGCGCAGGGCGATCAGGCGGAATCACACCGCGACCCACCTTCTGCACTGGGCGATGCGCCTGATTCTCGGGAAGCACGTGAAGCAGGCGGGCTCCCTGGTCGATGCCGACCGGCTTCGCTTTGACTTCTCGCACTTCGGCCCGGTGACTCGGGATGAGCTGCGGCGAATCGAGACGCTGGCGAACTCGAAGATCTTCGAGAACCACCCGGTGAGGGCATACACGACGAGCTTGGAGTTTGCCCGGGACAGCGGGGCGATCGCTCTGTTCGGCGAAAAGTACGGGGAATTCGTGCGCGTGCTCGAGATAGGGAACTTCTCGAAGGAGTTGTGCGGCGGCACGCATGTGGGGCGCACGAGCGAGATCGGACTGATTCGGATTGTCTCCGAAGGCAGCGTCGGCGCCAGCCTCCGGAGGATAGAGGCGGTGACAGGCCCGGACGCGCTGGCCGTTACGTATGATCGCGAAGACGCGTTGGAGGACGCGGCCGGTCTTCTGAAGGTGCGAGGTGTGGAGGTTCCCACCCGCGCGGCGTCTCTGCTCGAGGAGTTGAAGAAGGCCCAGGGCGAGCTGAGACAGGCAAGAGCCGGAACCGTGTCGGATCAGGCGACATCCGTGCTACAAGAGGCCCGCTCGCTCGATGGGCTGCGGGTCGTCATCCACGAAGTGGACGCGGCGAGCCCCGACGAGATGCGAGACATGGTCGACGTTCTCCGGACGAAGCTCGTCGAGAGCGGCATCATCGTCTTGGGCGGCGAGGCGGCCGGAAAGGCGCTTCTCATCGCGGCAGCGACGCGAGACGTCGTCGACGGCGGCTTCGATGCCGTTCGGCTCATTCGTCACGTGGCGCCGGTCATCGGCGGCGGCGGAGGCGGGCGGCCGGATATGGCCCAGGCGGGCGGCAAGAACCCCGGCGCCGTACCGAAAGCGCTTGAAGAGGCGTGGAACTGGCTCAAAGAGGCCGGCCCCGGCGCCTGAAGGACATGCACATGAGGACTCTCGCCCTTGACGTTGGGACGGCACGTGTGGGGGTGGCCGTCTCCGATCCGTTGCGCAAAACCGCGCGGCCGCTGACGCTTCTGGCGAGGAGCGACATCGAAGGTGACGCACGGCCCCTGGCCGAGATCGTGACGGAGCAGCAGGTCGACGAGCTTGTTGTGGGGCTACCCACGACGATGCGGGGGGAGGCCGGGAAGGCCGCGAGAGATGCGCTTGGCGTGGCGTCACGCTTGGGACGTGCCTTGAACGTGCCGGTTGTCACGTGGGATGAACGTCTGACGACGGTCATGGCCGAGGCGTCGATGGTCGAGGCCGGCACGCGGCGCGACAAACGGAAGCAGAAGAGGGACATGGTCGCGGCGGCACTAATACTCCAGAGCTATTTGGACAGCAGGTCACACGGGGAGTCCTCAGAGTGAAGCGCTACGTGCCGAAGCACGCCAGAGCAAGAGAACTCGAGGCGGACGCGGAACATCCGGCCCAGGAGCCCGCCGAGGGCGCCGTGCATCCCGAGACGGCAGCAGGTTCCAGCTGGGAACGAGACGCGAGCGCGGACTCGATCCATCCCCAGCCCGAGGAGAGCGCACCCACGGCCTCGTCGCAGCCGCCCGACGCGAACGCCGCCGAGGCTGAAGAGGAGTATCACGAGCCGATCCCGGCGCCGCCGCCGGAACCCACCCGGCCGAAGCGCTCGAGGGCGCGCCGGGTGATCACGGGTGTTGTGGCGATCACGTCGATAATCCTCGTCATCGTGGCGGCCGTCTTCATCATCAGAGGTCTGCCGGGCCAGTCGAAGCCGCGTGCGGTCGAAGTCGAGATCCCGCGAGGGCTCAATGCTCAGCAGATCGGGGAGCTCCTCAAGGGCAAGAAGGTGGTATCGAGCGCGGTCGGCTTCAAGCTCTACGCCGAGCTCAACGGCGTCTCCAACAAACTCCAGCCCGGGAAGTACGTGCTTCGAGAGAACATGGAGTACAAGGACCTGATCGCGCTTCTGGCTCGGGGCCCCGAGCGGGAGAAGGGAACCGAGGTCACAATACCGGAGGGTTTCACCATCCGCGAAGTGGCCGAGCGCGTCGGCGCCGACACCGGCATGGATCCGATGGAGCTCGCGATCCTGGCGGGCACCAAGGCGAAGGAGTTCCGCTACGACTTTCTGCAGTCCAATCCGACGGGCAGCTTGGAGGGGTATCTCTTCCCGAAGACCTACGTCATACCGGAGAGCGCGGATCAGCGCTGGGTGATCGACCGCATGCTCTCCCAGTTCCAGAAGGAGACTGCCGGCCTCGACTGGGCTTCGGCGAACAAACGAGGCTTGACCGTACACGAAATCGTGACGATCGCGTCGCTGATAGAGCGCGAGGCGCGCTTGCCCTCCGAGAGACCGCTGATCTCGGCGGTTATCGCGAATCGCCTGCGCATCGGCAAGCGCTTGGAGATCGACGCGACGGTCCAGTATGGCCTGCCGGAATGGAAGGACCACCTTACGCTGGACGACCTGAAGGTCGACACGCCCTACAACACCTACCTGCGGGCCGGTCTTCCCCCGGGGCCGATAGCCAATCCCGGGCTTCCCGCGATCCGGGCGGCCCTGCGGCCCGCGAAGGTCAAATACCTCTACTACGTGCTGACCGAGTCCAGCGGCAAGCACACGTTCACCAACACGTACAGCGAGTTTCTGCGCGCGAAGGCGAACTCAAAGGCCAGGTAGAAGCCTGGTCTCGCCCTGGCGCCATCCCAGCCGGCGCTGTACTCTGATCTGGGGTGCGCAGGCCTCACGAGCGCGCGTTCGACGTTGTGAGGTCGTCAAGTCGGTACTTCGCGTTGTCGATACGTGAATGGGGAGTCTGGCCCGTGAGTTTGGCGTGCTCGGCGGTCGTGCGAGGATGATATCGACGACGGGTGACGAACCGGCTCAAGACGCGGCGTTAAGAGAGGGGACATGATGGATGTGACTCCCGCGGGTGGAGGCGTGTGGACGTGCTGAGACGCTTCGCACCCAATGAGTACTTGGCGTCGGCGATCGAAGTAGACCTCCAGGCGCTCAAGGCTCGCGGCATAGAGGGGCTCATCGTGGATCTCGACAATACCCTCGTTCCGCGCTACGAGGACGAGCCGTCCGAGGAGTTGAAAGGATGGCTCCAGGAGGTTGCGCGGGCCGGACTGCGCGTCTGCATCGTCTCGAACAATTGGACGTCGCGAGTGGCGGCGATCGCCTCCGAGCTCGGTGTTTCCATAGTGAAGGGGGCGGGGAAGCCACTTGCGAAGGCGTTCAGACAGGGGATGAGGATTCTCGGCACGCGCCCCGCCGAGACGGCCGTCATCGGAGACCAGCTCTTCACCGACGTGCTGGGCGGTAACCGGCTGGGCCTCTATACGGTACTGGTCGTCCCGCTGAGCGACAAGGAAATGCTCCACACCCGCGTGCTGAGAAAGCTGGAGTGCCGGGTTCTGGACGCGTTGGCCAAGAGGAGGATGATCAGCTCCGATGTCGGGTAGCGAGGAGAAGACCCTGCGCGTGCGGGTCGAGGGCCTCGTGCAGGGCGTGGGCTTCAGAGCATTCGTCATGGCGCACGCCAGGGATAGCGGCGTGCGTGGCTGGGTACGCAACACAGAAGACGGAGCCGTCGAGGTTGAGGCCCAGGCGGATGCGCGGGCTCTCGAGCGCTTTCTGCTGGAGTTGCGCAGAGGCCCGCGGATGGCACGTGTGGAGGACATGCGCGTCGAGACTGTAGGGGAGGCGGCGCGCCACGGTGGTTTCGAGATGCGGTGGTGAGATGACTATCAACGGAGAGACAAGACTGACGGGCATAATCGGTCATCCATTGACCTACACGATCTCGCCCGCCATGCACAATGCCGTCTTCAAGAAACTGGGGATGAACTTTGCCTATGTGCCCTTGGTCGTCGAGCCCGACAGGCTCTTCGCGGCACTGGAGGGGCTGCGTTCGCTCGGCTTCGTCGGCGTCAACGTGACGATGCCGTTCAAGGAGAGTGTGCTGCCGTTCATGGACGACATCGCGTCCTACGCGCAGATGGTCGGGGCGGTCAACACCATTCACATCCAGGATGGCCGTCTCATCGGCTACAACACTGATGGCCGTGGCTTCATTGCCGCGCTCGAGAAGGATGCCGGGTTCGACCCGAGCGAGAAGAAAGCCGTGATCTTGGGCGCGGGGGGCGGCGCGCGTTCGGTCGCAGCAAGCCTCTGTCTCGCCAAGGCGGCGAGCGTCACGGTCGTGAATCGAACCATGGAGCGCGCCGAGTCCCTTGCCGAGATGGTGTCGGCCCGATTCGGGGATTGCGCGGTGCGGACACTCTCTCCGGACGATGCGGCCGTGGAAGGCGCGGTCCGCGAGTCCGAGCTCATCGTCAACGCGATCCCGGTCGGGATCGACTCAGAGGCCGAAGTGCCCAAAGCGATCGACTTCGTCGGAGACAAGAACCTCGTCTTCGACCTGGTCTATAAGCCGGAAGATAGCCCGCTGCTGGTCGCCGCTCGGAAGAAAGGCGCTGCGGTCCAGAACGGTCTGGGAATGCTCGTCTATCAGGGAGCGAGCGCGTTCGAGATATGGACGGGCCGAAGCGCTCCAACCGAAGTGATGATTGAAGCGGCGCGGGAGGCGCTGGTCTCCGACGGCGACGGCCCGGATCCGCCGGACGCGCCCGCGGCGCAGGATGAGCTGGCCGGTCTGATCGACAGCGCCGGACCCGGCAAATAGGAGGGAACCGAAGGTGGCTTCTGCTTCACCACGGTTGGGCCTGATGCTGATTGAGGCGGGCCTGATTACCGAGGAGCAGCTGAAGACGGCGATGCAGTCGCCCAACGGCCACACTCTTGGGCGCGCCTTGGTGGAGCTCGGTTTCGTCACTGAGGCCGACATCGCCCACACCCTTGCCGACAAGCTCCATCTGCGATTCAGCGATCTCGGCACGGTCGACGTAGATCCCCACGCGGTGACACTGGTCCCCGAGGATCTCGCCCAGAAGTACAATCTCCTGCCGATCGGCTTCGAGGACGAGACGCTCGTCGTCGCCATGGCCGACCCGGCGAACATCTTTGCCATTGACGATCTGCGGATCGTAACCGGTCGCGAGATACAACCTGTCGTGGCCACAGAGTCCGACCTGGTGGCCGCGCTGGGCAAGCTGACCGAGATGGACAAGAGCGTCGAGCAGATAGTCGAGACGGCGGCTGAGGAAGAGGCGGCCGTGGAGGGCGCGGCTCCGTCCGGAGAAGAGGAGGAGGCCGACAACGCGCCCGTCGTTAAGCTGGTCAATCTGATCATTACGGAGGGGGCTCGGGAGCGCGCCGGCGACATCCACATAGAACCCCAGGAGAAAGATGTGCGGATTCGGTTCCGCATAGACGGCGTCCTCCACGAGATCATGCGTTCTCCCAAACAAGTACAGAACGGGATCATTTCCCGTGTGAAGATCCTGGCCGGCATGGATATCGCGGAGCGGCGCGTGCCGCAAGACGGACGATTCGGAGTCACGGTGGACAAGCGCTCGATCGACTTCAGAGTGGCGACCTTGCCGACGATCCACGGCGAGAAGATCGTCCTGCGATTGCTGGAGAAAGAGAACGTGTTGATTTCCCTTGACGAACTCGGCTTTCTCCCCTCGACACTTGAACGCTTCAAGTCGTCCTTCACCAAGCCCTACGGCGCGATTCTGGTCACGGGGCCAACGGGCAGCGGCAAGACCACCACGCTCTACGGAGCGCTGACGTTGCTGAACGCCCCGGAGAAGAACCTCATTACCGTTGAGGACCCGGTAGAGTACCGTCTCCCCGGGCTGAATCAGGTGCAGGTAAACGTGCGAGCCGGCATGACGTTTGCCGCCGGTCTGCGCTCGATCTTGCGCCATGACCCGGACATCGTGATGATCGGCGAGATCAGAGACCAGGAGACAGCCCTAATCGCCGTGGAATCGGCGCTCACCGGCCACCTTGTCCTGTCGACGCTTCACACCAACAGCGCCGCCGCCGCCCTGACCCGTCTGACGGAGATGGGCGTTGAGCCGTTTCTCATCTCTTCGGCGGTCGACTGCATAGTGGCGCAGCGGCTTGCCAGGAGACTATGCCGCGATTGCCGCCAGGAGTACACCCCGGAGCTGCAGGGCCTTCAGAAGATAGGCTTCCCGCTTGAGGGTGACGAGGCGCCCCGTCTCTTCAAGGCAGGCGGGTGTAAAAAGTGCAATAATACGGGATACAAAGGTCGCATCGGACTCTACGAGGCGCTGCTTGTCAACGACGAAATCGAGCGCCTCACCGTCGATCGAGGGACGGCCGACCAGATGCACAGGGCCGCCATCGAAGACGGCATGGTGACGATGCGCGAGGATGGATTCGAGAAGGTACGGCAGGGGATCACTTCGGTAGAGGAGATCATGAGGGTCCTGATCTAGGCGGAATGGGGCCATCGGGGCCCGGCGGAGGTGACGCACGTGACGATTGGAGACAGAGACGACTCGCGGCAACAAGGCCACGGGCCTGATGACTTGGAGCCGCTTGACGAGCAGGCGGAGGAGCGTCAAGAACCCGAGGACGACTACTACATCCGTAACTATGTGCTGAAGGAGTCTTCGGGCGCGGACAAGCCGGAGCCTGAGGAAGGCGCGGCGGCCGGTGCGGACAAACCTGAGCCTGAGGAAATCGCCACGGCAGTCTCGGTCGAGACCCAGGCGATCTCAGGCGAGGAGGATACGGAGGGGCTCGAGGAAGCGCCGGAGCAACAGGACGTGGACTCGGCGACGCTCGATGCGGCGGAGGAAGCGGCGTCGCCGCCGGCTTTCGGAAGCCAAACGTTCGGCCCGGTGAAGACCGAGACCCCGCCACCTGTCACTCGGCCCGAGCCTGAGGAGGAGCTCGACGAGGACCTGAGCAGGGCCGAAGTTCTGGCGAGCACGCTGTCCAGCCTGCTGGAGTCGAGCTCGGACATCCAGGCGGCCGCGCTGGTCAGTCTCGACGGGCTTGCGATGGCGTCGGCTCTGCCGGACGGGATGGCCGAAGACCGGGTCGCTGCGATGTCGGCGGCGATACTCGGGTTGGGGGAGAGAGCCTCGGCGGAGCTGGGCCAAGGGAGTCTCAACCAGGTATTCGTCGAGGGTGACGACGGTTACGTCTTTCTCATGTCGGCTGGGGGCAAGGCGGTCCTGACGGCGCTCGCGGGGGGCGACGCCAAGATCGGCTTGGTCTTCTATGACATGAAACACGCGGCGGCGAGGATCGCCGACGTCCTCTAGAATTCATCCTGTGCGACGGCGGCCCCAACCAGCCGCGATACCGTAAACGTTTGCACGCTGGAATCCGATGCATATTCTTGATATTGGCTGGTGTCAATGGAAGTGGGGTTAGGTGGCGCTATCCGGCAACCTTAGGGACTTCAGCCTTCCCGACGTATTTCAACTGATCAGCTTCAGCCGCAAGACGGGGACCCTGGCGATCGATCGAGGAGACGCCAAGGGCTTCGTCTATTTCAGGGATGGCGAGGTCTTCTTTGCCATATCGAACTGGCACCGCGAGCCGATGGGGCGGCGTTTGGTGGCCGCCGACAAGATCACCGATCGCCAGCTGAAGCGAGCCCTGGAGATCCAATCCACCGACGCGGAGCAGCGGCGGCTCGGACAGATCCTCGTGGACGAGGGCTTTCTTGCTCCGAAGATACTCGAAACCTTCGTGCAGGAGCAGATACAGGACACCATCTTCGACCTCTTCCGCTGGGAAGAGGGGGACTTCGATTTCAAGGCCGGCGTAATCCCGACTGACGAGGACATCGGTCTGGCCGTCAGCGTCGAGAACATCATCATGGAGGGCAGCCGGCGCCTGGAAGAATGGAACCGCATTCGCAAGAAGATCCCCAGCGAAGAGGTCATCTTCAGGATGGCGACCGCCCCCGGCGAGGGGACGTTCGAGATCAGTCTGCGCGCGAGCGAGTGGAAGCTGCTCTGTCTCTTGGACGGGCGGCGGACGGTGGCGGACCTGTCGGAGCTGCTCGACCTCAGCGACTTCGAAGTGTCCCGGGTGCTGTACGGCATGTTCTCGGGCGGGCTGCTCGAACGGGCGGACGCAGCGGTACAGGAGGAGGCCGAAGCCGTGGAGCTCGCCGAGGGCGTCGAGTCTGAGCGGGAGCCGGCGGAGGCAGTTGTGCAGCAGCAAGAGCCGCCCGCGGTGGAGACACCGGTCGAGACCCCCGTGGAGGCCGCGGCCGAGACCCTGGTCGAGACGCTCTCCGAGGTCGACGAGTCGGAGACTGAAGTGGCGGTGGAGGCCGAATCTGCGGTCTCGGAGGAAGAGCGGGCGGAACTCGCCGCGGAAGTTGCCGATTTGTCTGGGCCGGTGACCGAAACCGAGGAACCGGTGGTCGAAGCGGCCTCCGGCGGGGAGACTGTCCCGGCGCCCGAGGAGGAGGCGATCGCGGAGCCGGCGTCGCAGGAAGAGGTGGCTCGGGAAGAGGAAGAGCTGCTCGGCGCCGCGTTCGGCGAGGACGAGGAGCTGGATGGGGCGGAGTTCGATCTCAGCGACGAGCTTGAGGCGCTGACGGGGACGTCGAACACCAAGCCGAAGGCAGGATCACGTCGGGCGAAGCCTGCCCCGGCGACGTCGGACATCCCGCTCCACGTGGACAAGAGGATCAACAAAGCGCTTCTGGTGAAGCTGATCGACGGCGTGAAGAGGTTGTAGTGACGTGGAATCCGTAAAGGTAGTGGTAACCGGTCCCTTCAATGCCGGCAAGACCACGTTCATACGAACAGTCAGCGAGATCACCGTTCTGTCGACTGAGAGAAAGGTGAGTAGCGCGTCCACGCCGGGAGAAGAGACGACCGTGGCGATGGACTTCGGTCGCATTACCATCGACGAGGATGTGGTGCTCTACCTCTTCGGGACACCGGGACAGGAACGCTTCAGCTTCATGTGGGAGACGCTCTCTGAGGGCATGCTCGGTTTCGTGATACTGTGCAACGTCACGAGCAGCGAGTCCGTTGAGGAGGCGGCGAACATCCTCGGATTCTTCAAGGGCCTCTCCGACGTGCCCTTTGTAGTCGCCGCCAACTACTCGACCGGAGATGAAAACGAACTGGCTGACGTGCGGAGTCGTCTCGGGGTGCCGGACGGCGTGCGCGTGGTTGCCTGCAACGCGCTGCAGAAGGATAGCGTCAAGAACGTGCTGCTCGGGCTGCTTTACGCTATCCTAGAACGTGTCGAGGCTACCGGCTAGGCGCCGGAAGAACGTGGTATGACTCTTGCGTACGTCATAATTGCACTGTTCATAGCATTGTGGCTCGGCTTCGTCCTCTGGCAGGCGATGAAGATGCTGCGCCGGCAGATCTTCATCATCGAGGAGGAAGAGGTTTCGTCGCAGCCAAGAAGGGTTGCTCCCTCGCCTCGAGGTCCCGGCGACTGGGAACCACGATATTCGGCCCCCATGCCGGAGCCTCCGCGAACGCAGGCGTCTTCGACGCCGGCTCCGCCGGCCGCGCCCCAACCCCCAGGCGATTGGGAGCCACGATACGCTTCACCGGAAGAGACCCCAGAACCGAGGGACGACTCGCAGCGCGCAATCCCTCAAGCGGGCCCCGCCCCACAAGATCAGCGACTGCCCACCGCGGCGCCACCACCCAGGCCTCGGACGGCGAGGGCACCGAGCGCGCCGCATCCGAGTCAACCTATCGCACCCACCGCACCCCCGCGGGGAGTGCAGCCCACGCAGATTGAGGGCGGTGCCCCCCAGCGAGGCGCGCCGGGTGGCGCACCGCCTCCGCCACGGACGCGGAGGCCGACCGGACCGGTTGCCAGACAGACACCTCCGGCAGGCACCACGCCAACCTCCAAGGTCTCAGGGCCACAGCCGACACGGCAGAAGAGGCCGCCGGCGCCCACGCCGCCGGCGCAGCGCCGTGCGGCGAAGGTCGCGCCGGAGCAGCCGCCGGCGGTTGAGCAGCCGCGAAAGCCCGACAGGGAGCCCAAAGAGAGCGTCCGGCAGGCTGAGAGCAAGGTGAGTGTCCCTCCGGCCGTCTCCGGCCCTCAGGAGCCCGAGGCTCGGAAGCGAGGAGTCCTTTCCAGGCTGCGCTTGAGACGTGGCAGGAAGGCCCGGCCGGTTGAGATTCCAGACGTACCGCCAACGCCCCAGCCTCCGAAAGACGAGGCGCCGCGACGGGCGTCGCGGCGGGCGAAGAAGGTGCCTGGGAAGAAGCCCGGCGCCGCCCCGCCTGCTGAAGTCGCGGCCGAGACTGTCCCGGAGGTGGCTCCTCGGGCGAAGAGACCCGGGAAGGGACTGCTTGGCGGTTTGAGGTCCCGTCGCTCGAAGCGACGCCTGGATACCGCTGAGCGGACAGCAAAGGACACCGTCACGCCGACGCCCCCACTCGAGAAAGCGCCGCCCGCGTCGCCACAGAAGAAACGCTCTCGAGTCCACCTGCGGCGAAAGGAGGCCGGGCAGAAGACTCCGGAACCGCAGGTTCAAGCGCAGGTTCCCGGGGATGAGGCGGTCGCGGACCAGAAGCGGGCGGAGCGCAAGGAGAGGAGAGGCATGGTGTCGCGGCTTCTGCCGCCCAGGGCCGGTGGCCCAAGGGGCTCGAAGGCACCCGCCGTGTCGGCGCCGCCCGCGGCGCCGTCGGACGGCGAGCGAAGGACGGCCCCCGGCCGCGCATCCACCACCGATGGGCGGGCCGTTTCCACGGGGTCTATCACTAGCGGTCTTCCCGACGTGCCGGTCCTGCCTCGGCCGGCTTCGCTGCAGTCCAGGCCGTTCAGTGCGGCAATCTCAGCGATGACTCCAGTACCGCCGGCGCCCTCGGTATCGGCGAAGCCGTCAGCTCTGCCGCCTTCGCGACCGCGACCGCAGGCGGCGGAGCCGACCACACGACCCTCGACGGCCCAGCCGACGCCGCGACCCCCGGCGGCCCAGCCGACTCCCCAGCCCTCCGTCGGGCCGACAGGACGGCCGGCGCCGCAGCCCGCGCAGCAGCCCGCGCAGCAGCGGACCGGGGCACAGGCCCCGTCCCAGCCGGTCTCGCGACCGGCTTCGCAACCGGCGCCACAGCCCCCACGCGAGCCGGCGTCTCCGAGCCAAGCTTCGACGAGCGCGGGGCACGGCACATCCACGATTGCGGACGCCGAGGCCAGGCGCGTGGAGCTCTACTTCGAAGACGGCACCACCGCACAGGTGGAGCCGGAATCGGCTCTTCATCGTCAGATGGTCGAAGCGGCCGATCACATGCTCTCCGCCAAGCCGCAACGTTCCCCCCGCAGACTCTTCCGACGCCGCTAATCCCACCGCCCCTTCGAACCGATGAAATAGTGGGGCAAACATCGTGCATGATGCCTTCCGTGCGAGGTCTCGGACGGACGACATGAGTGACACGGGAAGACGCGAGGTAGGGGGGTATTTTGTTTGCCGTTCAAATCGCCCCGATTGTTATATCCGTCAGGGGTGACAGTGGCTAAGGTCTCAGCGGCAGAGAAGCTCGGGCAGCGCCTAATCAAGGCCAAGATCATCACGCAGCGCCAACTGGCTGATGCTCTTGAGGTCCATAGGGCCACGGGACAGCCGATCGGAAAGGTCCTCGTCGATCTGGGCTACGCGAGCCAGGGGCAGGTGCTGTCCGTGCTTGCCCAGCAGATGAAGATTCCCTACATCGACTTCGAGAATCGCAAGATCAACCCGAACGCGATCACGGCCGCACCGGAAGAGCTTGCCCGTCGGTACACCGTAATCCCTGTCGATTTCGAGGATGACAAGCTGCTCGTGGCGATGGCCGACCCTCGCAACGTGCTTGCCATAGACGACCTCCGCATCGTGACGGGCCACGAGATACGAGTCGGAATCGCCACGCGTGAAGACATCCTCGTGGCGATCGACGAGTACTACAAGAACGCGGCCGAGGTGGAAGATGACCTCAGCGCCATGGAGGGAGAGGGAGATCTCGAGCAGCTGCACGAGATCTCAGAGGACGCGCCCATCGTCAAGCTGGTCAATCTCATCGTGACACGGGCAGTCAACGACCGCGCCAGCGACATCCACATCGAGCCGCAGGAGAAAGATATGCGGGTGCGCTACCGGATCGACGGCGTCCTGCACGAGGTGATGCGCTCGCCAAAGCAGATTCAGGCCGCGGTGCTCTCGCGCTTCAAGATCATGGCGTCCATGGACATCGCGGAGACTAGGAAACCGCAGGACGGGCACTGCGGCCTCTCTATCAGCGGCAGAGCGGTCGATTTCCGCGTCGCCACGCTACCCACGGTCTACGGCGAACGTATCGTGCTGCGTATCCTGGAGAAGGAAAGCATCATGCTCGACCTCGACGATCTCGGTTTCTTGCCCGAGAGCCTCGAGAAGTTCAAGAGCGCCTACACTCAGCCGTACGGCGCCATCCTTGTCACGGGACCGACCGGAAGCGGCAAATCCACCACACTGTACGCGACGCTCAACGTGCTCAACACGCAGGCAAAGAACATCGTCACGATTGAGGACCCCGTCGAGTATCGGCTTCCGGGCATCAATCAGGTTCAGATCAACTCAAGGGCCGGCCTGACATTCGGGAAGGGGCTCAGGGCGATCCTGCGCACGTCGCCGGATATTGTAATGGTCGGCGAGATTCGAGACCAAGAGACGGCGTCGATCGCCGTTGAGGCCGCCCTCACCGGCCATCTGGTCCTATCGACGCTGCACACCAACGACGCGCCCGGTGCGATCGCGCGACTGACGGAGATGGGGATCGAGCCGTTCCTGATCTCGTCGGCAATCGACTGTGTCCAGGCGCAGAGGCTGGCCCGACGGCTCTGCTCGTCATGCAAGGAAGAGTACAAGCCGTCAAAGCAGGCGCTACTCGATGCGGGGTTTCCACTCAACGGCGACGAAGTGCCCACGCTCTATCGGGCGAAGGGGTGCACCAAGTGCAACGGCACCGGGTACAAGGGGCGGTGCGGGATCTACGAAGTCATGGTCATGAGCGAGCAGCTCGAGCGACTGACCGTGGCGCGCGCGTCGGCGGAGGAGATCAAGAGGGCCGCGATAGAGGAAGGGATGAAGACGCTGCGTGACGACGGATTGGAGAAGGTGCGACTGGGTGTTACTTCGATCGAAGAGGTCATGCGTGTCGTCGTGTAGCGCTCGTAAAGTAGTATTCGCGCGGTGCCGACATAATGACAGGCAACGCAGGAGTTAGGAGGGCAAGGTGCCGGGACCCGAACTATCGGATCTGCTTATCCAAGTGCTGGAGAAGGGCGGATCGGACCTCCACCTCTCGGTGGGAGTTCCACCCATCATGCGTCTTCACGGAGAGCTGATGGCGCTGGACGCGCAGCGCCTCATGCCCAAGGACACGCAGGAGATGGTCTACGGGATACTGACGCAGGAGCAGCGGGAGCAGCTCGAGCGCAATTGGGAGTTCGACTTCTCCTACTCCGTGCCGGGCAAGGCGCGATTTCGCGTCAACGTCTACTACCAGCGCAACAGCATCGGCGCGGCCTTCCGACTGATTCCGATCGAAATCAAAACGCTTGCGGAGCTCGGCTTGCCTGAGATCCTCGAGGGTGTGACGAAGAAGCCGCGCGGCTTCGTGCTGGTGACCGGCCCGACGGGCAGCGGAAAGTCGACGACGCTCGCCTCATTGATAGACATAATCAACGAGACGCGCTCGGATCACATCATAACGGTCGAGGATCCGATCGAGTACCTGCACAAGCATAAGAAGTGCATGGTGAACCAGCGCGAGGTCGGCAGCGATACGAAGTCCTTCTCGAACGCGCTGAAGTACGTCCTTCGGCAGGATCCCGATGTGATACTAATCGGCGAGATGCGCGACATGGAGACGGTCGCGGCCGCACTAACCGCCGCCGAAACCGGCCATCTCGTCTTCGCGACTCTGCACACGCAGGACGCCGCCCAGACGGTCGACAGAATCATCGACGTATTCCCGCCTTATCAGCAGCAACAGATCAGAATCCAGCTTGCGGGCACGTTGCAGGGGGTCATCAGCCAGCAGCTTCTGCCGACTCGCGATTCGCGGGGCAGGGTCGTGGCCTGCGAAGTCCTGATCCCGACGCCGGGAATCCGAAACATGATTCGTGAGGCAAAGACGCACCAGATTCCCAACGCCATGCAGACCGGACAGCGCTACGGCATGATGACGATGGACCAATGCCTCGTCGATCTCTATCGGCGAGGAAAGATCAGTCTCGACACGGCGATTTCTCGGGCAATCGACCCGAACGACTTGAAGCAGATGATGGGGCGAGCCGGCTAGCGCAACGCGGCCGGCACAAGTCCGGCTTGCGGCGCGGCCATGACCGGTGGCGCCACCGCCGGAGACGCAGCAAGGGGTGATAGGCAGATGTCCACCTACGTATACACAGTCAGGGACAGAGCCGGGAAATCGATCTCCGGAACACTGGAGGGCGACAGCTCAGCGGCGGTATCGGCCAAGCTGCGCCAGATGGGCTACATCATCGTCAAGCTTTCCGAGAAGACGGAAGGCTTGACGATGACAATCGGCAAGCCCAAGCCGAAGAAGGTCAAATCCAAGGACCTGACCGTCATGTCGCGACAGTTCGCCACAATGGTCAACTCCGGTCTGTCGCTGACGAAATGCCTCTCGATTCTGAGCGACCAGTCTGAAAGCCCCGGTCTGCGCGCCATCGTCGCGGAGGTTCAGAAAGACGTCGAAGGGGGCCAGTCTCTCTCCGACAGCTTGGGCAAGCATCCAAAGACGTTCCCACCCATCTTCGTGAACATGGTGCGCGCGGGTGAGACCGGCGGTGTTCTAGATGAAGTGCTGATGCGCATCGCCGAGCACTTCGAGAAGGAGAACGCGCTGCGCGCCAAGATCAAGTCCGCCATGGCGTATCCGCTCGCCATGTTCGCCATGTCCATGCTGATCCTGTTCGTCATGATCACCTTCATCGTGCCTGTCTTCGTCAACATGTTTGCCCAGCTCAGAGGAGACTTGCCGCTGCCGACCAAGATCCTCGTGATAGCGAGCGACTTCGTCAGGGGCCGCTGGTACGTGCTGGTTGCGGTCATAGCGGGCAGCATCTACGGTTTCCGCGCCTACAAGTCGACGGAGAAAGGTCGCTATCAGCTCGACAAGATCAAGTTGAAGTTGCCGATCATCGGCAAGCTCACCTCGAAGATCGCGCTGAGCAAGTTCACCAGGACGTTCAGCACGCTGATTTCCTCGGGCGTGCCGATCCTTTCAGCTCTCGACATCGTTGCCGACACGTCCGGAAACGCCATTGTCTCGGAGGCCGTGAAGAAGGCACGCGTGGGAATCAAAGAGGGCGAGACGATCTCGAAACCGCTTGGGGAGAGCGCAGTCTTTCCTCCAATGGTCGTCCAGATGATAGCCGTCGGCGAGGAGACCGGTGCCCTCGACTCGATGCTGTCTAAAGTCGCCGACTTCTATGACGCCGACGTTGAGGCCTCGGTTGACGCGCTGACGTCGTTGATCGAGCCTCTGATGATCGCCTTTCTCGGGCTGATCGTCGGCGGCATGGTCATCGCTCTGTACATGCCGATGTTCAAGATGGTGACCCTGATCAAGTAGCCCCGTGAGGCGAATGGAAGCCCGTTGCCCGGTGGCGGCGGGCTTCTTTGCGTATCTGAGCGCCGGTTCCCGCGGGCGGCCTTCCGGGTACCCGGGGTATCTTCCTGATTGCGCATTGCGGTTCGTACAAACGGTCGGCAGGATACCGCGACCGGTAGCGCGCGCCAAGCAAGCGGTAGCAAAGAGCGTGCAGGCGGCTAATGGTTATCAGTTGGATGCCGATAGCGTGACTGGAGGCTCGGCTCGTGACTTCGAAGGAGGTGACACGCAATGATGAAGATGAGAGCAGCACTGAGGAGTGAGGGTGGTTTCACCCTTATCGAGTTGATGATCGTAGTGCTCATCATCGGAATCCTGATCGCGATCGCGATCCCGGTATTCCAGAGTATCCAGAACAACGCACGTCGCAGGACGTGTCAGAGCAACCTCAGGGTCATGGACGGTGCGATGCAGGCGTATGCCGGCGACAATAACGGCACGTATGCCGCCGCGCCGGCCGCGCTGGCCCCGACATATATCCGCGCGGTCCCGACTTGCCCGGGTAACGGCGCAGCGAACGGCGTCTATAGCGTCCCGGCAGGTTCGCAGGAGGTCGTGTGCAGTCTGGCGGCTGCTCCCGACAACCACGCTATCTAGATTGGCGCGTCGCAGGTGAGTGAGGACGGAGCGTCGACGAGGCGCTCCGTTCTCCTGTGCTCGGGTTCTGGGCCCGAATCGGCGAGCGGCCAAATGGGCCGAGAAAGCGCTGTGTGGCGCCTCGTTGAGGGTAAGCGGTCGCCGAAATCGCCCTAAAGGTTGCTTGCATCGGGCCGATACTGTCAATAGAAGCTCGGCTCCTTGAAAAATGCACAGGGCAAACCCGCTGCGAAGCGGGGACGCAAAGCCACGGGACTTCTCTTCAGCGAAGAAGGGAGAAGTCAGCCGGGTTGCCAAGGACAGGGAGTTGCGTGTGCAAGCACCTGTGGCTTTGGCCCCGGGACTTGCATTTTTGCTTCTTGGAGCGGTTGTGGGCTTCCAGCAAGACACAACTGACTTCAAAGGAGGTGACACACAATGATGAAGATCAGAAAAGCACTGAGGAGTGAGGGTGGTTTCACCCTTATCGAGTTGATGATCGTAGTGCTC
>DYIV01000015.1:29433-33480 GCA_020723435.1 Slackia heliotrinireducens
ATTCCAGAGTATCCAGAACAACGCACGTCGCAGGACGTGTCAGAGCAACCTCAGGATCATGGACGGCGCGATGCAGGCGTACGCCGGCGACAACGAGGGCACCTATCCGGCTGCCCCCGCGGCACTGGCACCGAACTACATCCGCTCGGTCCCGACTTGCCCGGGTAACGGCGCCGCCAACGGTGTCTATAGCGTCCCGGCAGGATCGGATGAGGTCGTGTGCAGCCTGGCGGCTGCTCCGGACAACCACACGCTGTAGGATGGTTGTTGGTTCATAGAGAACGAAAGGCGGCGGGTCGAAGGGCCCGCCGCTTCCACTTCCCAAGATTCCTGTCATGTTCGGCGGCCGGAGGGTCGATATACTACAAAAGGCTCGGGCTGAAGGGGCGCGAGCCTGTCTCGCGATATCGGCGGAGCGGGCCGAAGAGAGGCGCAGATGAGCCTGAGAAGGAGCGAAGAAGGTTTCACGCTGATAGAGCTGATGATCGTCGTCCTGATCCTGGGCATCCTCATCACTCTCGCGGTGCCCGTACTCTCGCGGGCCAGGCTTACGGCGGAACGCCGGTCCTGCTATTCCAGCATGCGGGCGGTCGACGGCGCGATCCAGAGCTACGCCGCGGCGAATGGTGGGTCCTATCCGGCGACCTACGCCGCGCTCATGGCGGGCCTCGTACCCAACTATGTGAAGTCGGAGCCGCATTGCTCAGCGGGAGGCACGTACGACGTGCTCAATGGTGGCACGACCACGATGCGACTTACGTGCTCGGAGCATGGCACCTACTGATGTGAGACGTTGTTGCCCGCCGAGCGCCCGAGGTCGAGCCACCGCTTCCAGCCCAAACCGTCCCGGAGATCTCCTCGCAGGTAAGGCCGGCCCGCGTGTTGAATCGTGAGGCATATGGCAGTCTACTACCTCGTGGCGACGCTCTTCGGTCTGATCGTCGGAAGCTTCGCCAACGTCGTCATCTACCGAGTTCCACTTCACAAATCGATCGCCTATCCACCGTCTCACTGTCCTGAGTGCGGCGAGCGGATCGCGTGGTATGACAACGTGCCGATTGTGAGCTTCGTCGTCCTCAGGGCGAGGTGTCGCAAGTGCGGTAAGCCGATCGCGGCGCAGTATCCGATGATCGAGGCGTTCTGCGGGCTGCTCTTCCTCTGGTCCGCCTTCACGTACGGTCGGTCCCTAAGGGCGGCGGTCGCGGCTGTCTTCCTGGTCACACTACTGATCCTGGCGATGATCGACGTGGATCACCGCGTTCTGCCGAATGTGATCGTCCTGCCCCTGATGGCGTTTGGCCTGGTCGTCGTTGCCGCCGGCTTCACTCTCAGAGCCGATGTCCTGCCGCTGGTTTTCTCGTCGGCGCTGGGCCCGTGGCCGTCGGCCGCGGCCAGAGCGCTGCTTGGATTTGCTCTGGGGGGTGGAATCCTGCTTCTGCTTGCCCTCGTCTACCGGGGTGGCATGGGCGGTGGCGACATCAAGCTGATGGCGGCCATCGGCCTGTTCCTTGGGCCCTACGTCCTGTTCGACCTCTTCGTCGGCGTCCTGCTCGGCAGCATCAGTGGAATCTACTTGATCGCCGTGAAGGGCAGGAGCCGAAAGGACCTCATTCCGTTCGGCCCCTTCCTCGTCATCGGGGCCTACGCGACCCTGCTCTGGGGTGAACAGGTAGTCGGCGCCTACCTTAAGCTGGTAGGTTTCGCATAACACCTGTCAAGATTCCCCTCTAATCTCCCGATACAACTAGTACAGATATGCAGCGCTGTTAGGGAGATGGGCTCGTGTTCCACAGAAGCGAAGCGGGCGTGAGCATAGTCGAGGTTCTGATTGCCACGCTCATACTCTTCATGGTGCTCACCGCAGTAATGGGTCTGCTGGGGATGACCTACTTCATGTCGGCCACAGCCAGGACTCAAAGCGCCGCCACGGCCTTTGCCAACCGGCAGATCGAGCAGATCCGCGCGATGCCGTATGCGAGCATAGGCACGCCCTACGGGGACCCCGCCGGTTCACTGCTTCCTTACGAAACCACGGTGAGCGCCGGAACGACCTACACCATCACGCGGTCGATCACTTGGGTCGATGATACCGCCGACAACAGCCCCGCGACCGAGGCGGGCGCCGACGACAACCGCCATGACTACAAGAACATATCGGTGACTCTCTCCTGGACCAACCCGGCGAGCGGCGCCATCAGCAATCTGACCGTCTCGACCAGCGTGCGTGAGCCGTGGGTCGACACCAACGCGCCAAACGTCGAGTTCACCGGGAGCAACGTGCCGGCGAATGCGATTCTGTATTCGAGCTCCATTCACGGCGGGGGGACCGCCTACGTTCAAGCGACGGCCAACGATAATCTCGACGGGGACGGCAAGGTCGCGAGCCTCTCCTTCTACGTTGACGGGCGCGTGTTGCGCAATCCTCCGTCAACGGCCTACTGGGCGCCGGACCAGAAGGAATTCACCAGCCCGCTCTTCTTGTGGGATACGCTGGCTGTGGACGAGTCAGGTACTCCGCTGTATCAGGACGGGATACGGGAGCTGAAGACCGAGGTATGGGACAACGCGGGAGCCCGGGACTTCAAGATCATCAACGTCACGGTGGACAACTACGCGCCTGATCTTCCCGCAGGTCTGGTTTCAGAAGTGTCCACTGCAAATGGCACGTGCTACAGCACGATCTCCACCAGATGGACACCGGTGATGGACGGGACAGACTGGGCGGCCAGCTACCAAGTCGCCCGATATAAGAATGGCACCGCCGACGGCGACTTCTCGGTCGCCGGCACCCTGGACTCCGCCAGCGACGCGCCGCGGACGCCCTTCACGCGGTATGCATATGTCATGCGGTCGGTGAGCCCAAGGGGTTTGACGTCGGGGTGGACGTCGACGACCCCCGCGGTGCTCACAAGGCCGAAGCTGACCGGCGTCGTCGGCGGCAGCGGCAACAATCGAACGGCGATTCTGTCTTGGACTGCGCCAACGTTCTCGGCCTCCGGCATCCACTATCACATCCTGCGGGCGACCACGTGGAGTGGAGAGAATCTGTCGACGGAGGTTGCCGGCGACCTGTATACGACGACATGGACGTCTGCCTCGTTCAACAAGTCGACCACGTATTATTGGCAGATGAGGGCCGCTTGGACCGAGGACGGCAGCTGGGTGTCGGCCTACTCAAATGTGATCGGGCCGAGCCCGACCAGCATCGGCGCCACGTATCCGACTCCCCCGTAATGACGTAGGAGCTGGCAGATGTTCGATCGGATGCTGAAAACCATCAAGAACGAGGACGGCTTCACGTTGGTGGAGCTGATAGTCGTTTCGGTGCTGTCACTGGTTGTGCTGGCGGCCGTCGTAAATGTCTTCGCGTCGGGCATGGACGATTTCCAGATGGTCGACGAGCAGACGCGAGCCGTCCGCGACAGCGGCAAGAACATGCTCTACATGGCCAAGTACCTAAGGGCGACGGAAGGGCTGGAGGGCCCGCCGGGCGACGTCAACCCGGCCGACTACGGTGTGACCACGCGCGGGGACTACGACAACGACGGCCAGGCCGAGCGGATCAGATACGTGCTCGACACCGGTACGCAACAGCTCAACATGACCTGGATTGACCACACCGGGAGCAGCAGGACGCAGGTCTACGCCGAGTCGGTGCGCAACGCGGTCCTGAGCGTCCCCATCTTCACCTACTACGACGTCAACGGAGCGGTCCTATCGAATCCTGCCCAGAGAGCGGCGAAGACGAGGTCGATACAGATCCGGCTGGTAATCGATGCCGACCCGTCGCGGCCGCCGAACGAGCTCGATACGGCAACGACGATTGCGCTGCGTAACGCGCAGGGATAGGGAGAGGACGTGACGGCGATGATGTGTCGGCGATCGGAACGGGGCTCCGTCATGATCGCGGTGATGGGTGTGATGATGCTTCTGACCGTGCTCGGTCTTGGCGCGTACACCATGTCCCAGGCGAACCTCGATACGACGCAGCGCGAGAAGGACTCGACATTGGCGTTGGCGGTGGCCGATGCTGGAATCGATCAGGCG
>DYIV01000127.1 GCA_020723435.1 Slackia heliotrinireducens
GGTGCAGTTCGTCGCGGTCGTGTTCGTGCCGTCGCCGTTGTCCAGGCCCTCGGCGACGCAGTTCGTGGCCTTGCACTTGTTGAGCGCGTTCAGATTGCCGCTGATGTCGAAGCCGTCGCGGCTGGAGTCCTGAGCCGTGCAGCTCGAGAAGGTGTTGGTATCCCCGGAAGCGTAGTAGGCGTCGTTCGCCGTGTTCGACACCTTGTTCCCTTTGAAGACGTTATCATTGCCATAGAGGGTGATGCCCGTGTATGCTACGTGCTTCACAGTGTTGTTCCGGATGTTCGTGTCATCGACGCTCAGGTACATGCCGTCGTACGCGACGTTGCTGATCGTGTTGTCGCGAATGATTGCGGCGCCAGGAACGGTCGCTCCTCCGGTGACGTAGAGCCCGTCTGAGTCGTAAGCCCCGTCCTTCAGGACGTTATCCTCGATCCTGAAGTCGTTGCCCTCCACCTCCAGCAGGGGGTAGTACATGACGTTCGAGACCTTGTTCTTCTCGACCCGGGCGCGGTCGCCGTAGAGGTAGATGCCCGTGCCGTATTCGTCGTTGATGTTCCGCACAGTGTTCTGGGCAACGCGGATGTCGTTGCCGTCGACCTGGATGCCGAGGGTTTCGTCTCCGCCGTTGCCGAGATCCTCGATCAGGTTCTTCTCGACCACTGCGTTGGCGCCGACCACGTAGATGCCAAAGGTGTCGTAGTCGTTTCCCGCCCCGCAGCTTCGGACCTTGTTGCGCGTGACCTTGGCATGGCCTCCATCGACCCAGATGCACGTGATGTCGTCCGAGTAACAGTTCAGGTTCTCGAGCGTGTTCTTGGTGACGAGGGCGCGCTCTCCCTGGACGTAGATGCCTTCGTAGACGTAGTAGTTGATGTTGGCCAGCGTGTTGCCGCTCACCTCGGCGTCGTCGCAGTTCGTAACGTCGATGACGGAGTCATCGGCGTAGGTGTTCAGCACCTTGTTCTTCTTGATGAGGGGCGCTGCGGCGTTCGAGACCGCGATGTGCGCGTAGTACTGGTTCGTGTTCATGACGTTGTTCGTCACGGTCGCGGTGCCGCCGTTCCCGGCGTCCACGGAGATCCAGGCGGAGTAGCCGTCGATCACCTCGTTCCTGTCCACGACCGCGTCCGCGCCGAGGATCACGATGGTGTCAACGTCGTAGTAGAGGCCCTTGAAGAGGTTGTGCGAGACCTCGGCGCCGGCCCCCTCCACGTTCACGCCGTAGCCGCTGCCGTTGAAGACGCAGTCAGTCACCAGGGCGTTGTTGCCGGTGATGGCGATGGGTGCCAAGCCGTTCTGGAACTCGATGCCCTTCACCGTGACGTTGTTCGCCGTGGCATCGAGCTGGTCGTGATGGCTGGCGCTGTAGAAGCCGTCCCAGATGGTGCCGTTCACGCCCTCGAACGTCAGTCTCTTGGTCGTGGCCACGGCTTCCTGGTAGCGGCCCTTGGCGATCTTGATGACGTCGCCGTTGTTGGCGGCCGTAACCGCTGCGTTGATGGTGGGGTACTGCTGGGGCACCTTGCGCACGGCGCAGAAGGCCGGGGGCGCGGCCGCGGCGCAGCAGATCAGGATCGTGATGAGTCTTCGCATGGTCGGATCTCCTCTCATCCTCTGCGGAACATGACCTCCCGCCGCGCCGCAAACGCGCGGCCCGTCGCGGCCGGCAGCGGTGCCCGGGCGAGCAACCCAAGAAGGGCGGTCCCACCGAGGCCGGTCATCCTACCCGGGGAGAGCGCCGGACGCCAGCGCGCCGGCGAGTCGCGCGAGGCCGCGCGGCGATGGGCTCCGGTCAGCCGGCCGCGTCAGTCGATCTCCGGAGCGACCCCCGCCCCGCCGGTCTGGTAGGTGGTGCCGGTGTCGCTGGCCATTCCGCCGTCGCCGGCGTAGTCGATGCGCGAGCCCTTGAGGACGCAGTCCGTTGCGGTCGTGTTCGTGCCGTCTCCGTTGTCCAGGCCCTCGGCCGCGCAGTTCGTGACCTTGCACTTGTCCAGCGAGTTCAGGTCGCCGATGATGTCGAAGCCGTCCCGGCTGGCGTCCTGGGCCGTGCACTTCGAAAAACTATTGCCAGTCCCGTCCACGTAATAGGAGTCGTCGAGCGTGTTGGAGACCTTGTTGTCCTTCAGGACGTTGTTGGCGCCATAGAGGTAGATGCCCTCGTCCGCGGTGTGCTTCACGCTGTTGCCCTGGATGTTGACGCCGTCCACGCCGAGGTACATGCCATAGCCGGCGATGTTGTTGACCGTGTTGCTGCGGATCACCGCTGCGCCGGGTGACGTGGCCACTCCCTCAACGTCCAGCCCGCCGGAGTTGTAC
Source organism: Slackia heliotrinireducens (assembly GCA_020723435.1). Taxonomy (GTDB): domain Bacteria; phylum Actinomycetota; class Aquicultoria; order DYIV01; family DYIV01; genus DYIV01. The sequence continues at coordinate 2,320 of DYIV01000127.1, forward strand.
GCGCCGTCTTTCAGGACGTTGTCCTCGATCCTGAAGTCGTTTCCGTCCACCTCCAACAGCGGCCAGTACATGACGTTCGAGACCTTGTTCTTCTCGACCCGGGCGCGGTCGCCGTAGAGGTAGATGCCCAGCCCGTACTCGTCGTTGATGTTGCGGACGGTGTTCTTGGCCACGCGCATGTCGGCGCCGTCGACCTCGATGCCGTACGTGTTATTGCCGCCGCCGCCCAGGTCTTCGACGAGGTTCTTCTCGACGAGCGCTTCGCTGCCGTCCACGTAGATCCCGTAGGTGTCGTAGTCTTCTCCGGCCCCGCAGCCCAGGACCTTGTTGCGCGTGACCCGCGCGTCGTCTCCCTCCACCCAGATGCAGGTTATCTCATCGGCGTAGCAGTGCAGGTTCTCGATCGTGTTCTTGGTCACGAGCGCACGCTCGCCCTGCACGTAGATCCCCTCGTACACGTCGTAGTTGATGTTGCAGAGCGTGTTGCCGCTCACCTCGGCATCGTCGCAGTTCGTGACGTCGATGACGGAGTCGCTGGCGTAGGTGTTCAGCACCTTGTTCTTCTTGATGAGGGGCGCTGCGGCGTTCGAGACCGCGATGTGCGCGTAGTACTGGTTCGTGTTCATGACGTTGTTCGTCACGGTCGCGGTGCCGCCGTTCCCGGCGTCCACGGAGATCCAGGCGGAGTAGCCGTCGATCACCTCGTTCCTGTCCACGACCGCGTCCGCGCCGAGGATCACGATGGTGTCAACGTCGTAGTAGAGGCCCTTGAAGAGGTTGTGCGAGACCTCGGCGCCGGCCCCCTCCACGTTCACGCCGTAGCCGCTGCCGTTGAAGACGCAGTCAGTCACCAGGGCGTTGTTGCCGGTGATGGCGATGGGTGCCAAGCCGTTCTGGAACTCGATGCCCTTCACCGTGACGTTGTTCGCCGTGGCATCGAGCTGGTCGTGATGGCTGGCGCTGTAGAAGCCGTCCCAGATGGTGCCGTTCACGCCCTCGAACGTCAGTCTCTTGGTCGTGGCCACGGCTTCCTGGTAGCGGCCCTTGGCGATCTTGATGACGTCGCCGTTGTTGGCGGCCGTAACCGCTGCGTTGATGGTGGGGTACTGCTGGGGCACCTTGCGCACGGCGCAGAAGGCCGGGGGCGCGGCCGCGGCGCAGCAGATCAGGATCGTGATGAGTCTTCGCATGGTCGGATCTCCTCTCATCCTCTGCGGAACATGACCTCCCGCCGCGCCGCAAACGCGCGGCCCGTCGCGGCCGGCAGCGGTGCCCGGGCGAGCAACCCAAGAAGGGCGGTCCCACCGAGGCCGGTCATCCTACCCGGGGAGAGCGCCGGACGCCAGCGCGCCGGCGAGTCGCGCGAGGCCGCGCGGCGATGGGCTCCGGTCAGCCGGCCGCGTCAGTCGATCTCCGGAGCGACCCCCGCCCCGCCGGTCTGGTAGGTGGTGCCGGTGTCGCTGGCCATTCCGCCGTCGCCGGCGTAGTCGATGCGCGAGCCCTTGAGGACGCAGTCCGTTGCGGTCGTGTTCGTGCCGTCTCCGTTGTCCAGGCCCTCGGCCGCGCAGTTCGTGACCTTGCACTTGTCCAGCGAGTTCAGGTCGCCGATGATGTCGAAGCCGTCCCGGCTGGCGTCCTGGGCCGTGCACTTCGAAAAACTATTGCCAGTCCCGTCCACGTAATAGGAGTCGTCGAGCGTGTTGGAGACCTTGTTGTCCTTCAGGACGTTGTTGGCGCCATAGAGGTAGATGCCCTCGTCCGCGGTGTGCTTCACGCTGTTGCCCTGGATGTTGACGCCGTCCACGCCGAGGTACATGCCATAGCCGGCGATGTTGTTGACCGTGTTGCTGCGGATCACCGCTGCGCCGGGTGACGTGGCCACTCCCTCAACGTCCAGCCCGCCGGAGTTGTACGCGCCGTCTTTCAGGACGTTGTCCTCGATCCTGAAGTCGTTTCCGTCCACCTCCAACAGCGGCCAGTACATGACGTTCGAGACCTTGTTCTTCTCGACCCGGGCGCGGTCGCCGTAGAG
>DYIV01000128.1 GCA_020723435.1 Slackia heliotrinireducens
GAACGGGCACGGGGGCGCTCAGATTCAAGCACGTCCACCTGGCCGGCGCGCAGGGTGAGGCGGTTGAGTATGGCAGGTCCGGGGAGGACCTGACCTTTGCCATCGACTACGAGGCGCCAACCGGCGGGCGGCTGGATAGTGTGGAGGTCAATCTGATAGTGGTCGATGAGTATGGCCAGCGCCTCTTCACGGCCGGTAGCGACATCGTCGACGCACAGCTGCGTTCTCTTCCTGCGCAGGGGCGAATCGAGTGCAGGATAAGAGAGCTGCCGCTGTTGCCGGGCGACTACTGGTTTCATCTGACCGGACTCGTCGATCGGGACGTCGCCGACAAGATCTACTTCGTTGGAAGTTTCCAGGTCGTCGAGGGCAACTTCTACGGGACGCGTAAGCTGCCGCACCCGGCAGGCGGAAGCGTTCTCATCCGACACGACTGGCGCTGGGAGGGATACTAGTGGCGGAAGCGCAGATCGCTACGGTTCAGGTCGGGGATCGACACATCGGCCCCGGCGAGCCGTGTTTCGTCGTCGCCGAGGTCGCGCAGGCGCACGATGGGAGTCTGGGGACGGCCCACGCGTTCATCGACGCGGTCGCGGATGCCGGGGCGCACGCGGTCAAGTTTCAGACGCACATCGCCGCCGCGGAGAGCACCCCGGCCGAGCGGTTCAGGGTTGAATTCAGCACGCAGGACGCCACGCGCTACGACTACTGGAAGCGCATGGAGTTCAGCGAGAAGCAGTGGGCCGAACTGTCCCGGCATGCTCGGGACCGCGGATTGACCTTTCTTAGCTCTCCGTTCTCGGTGGAGGCCGTCGAGCTGCTTGGGCGCGTCGGCGTGCCGGCGTGGAAGGTGGCCTCCGGCCAGCTCGGCGACGAACCCACATTCGAGGTGATTCTGGCGACCGGTCTGCCGGTGCTTCTCTCGACAGGAATGAGCCGGCTGGACGAGGTCGATGCGGCCGTCTCGAGAATGCGAGACCGAGGCGTTCCATTCGCGGTTCTGCAGGCGACATCTGCCTATCCCACTGTGCCAGAGAAAGTGGGCTTGAACATGCTGGATGTCTACAGAGGACGCTACGGCTGCCCCGTCGGGCTGTCCGATCATTCCGGGACTATCTGGCCCGGCGTGGCGGCGGCGGCGCTCGGAGCCGGTATCGTGGAGGTCCACGTGGTGCTCAGCCGGGAGATGTTCGGGCCCGACGTGACGAGCTCCATCACGACCGCCGAGCTGGCGCGGATGACCGAGGGCATCCGCGATGTCGCGAAGATGCTCTCGCACCCGGTGGACAAGGACGGCCTCGCCGTCGAGCTGGCGCGGGTCAGAGAGCTCTTCACCAAGAGCGTGGTCGCGGCAGTGGACTTGCGGGAAGGCACGTTGCTGCGGCGCGAACACCTGGCGGCCAAGAAGCCGGGCGGTGGAATCGCCGCCAACCGAATGGATGAGATCGTCGGACGCACGCTGAAAAGGGGCGTGGCGGTCGACGAAATGCTATCCGAGGAGGACTTGTCGAGCCAATGAAACGAAGAGTGTGTGTCGTCATAACGGCCCGCCCCAGCTACGCGCGGATCAAGTCCGTGCTCCAAGCAGTTGCCGATCATCCCGACCTTGAGCTGCAGCTGATCGTGGGCGCCTCGGCCCTGCTTGACCGGTACGGCAACACCGTCAACTACATTCAAGACGACGGATTCGACATCACCTCCCGCGTCTACATGGTGGTCGAAGGAGAGAACCTGGTCACGCAGGCCAAGTCGACCGGGCTCGGATTGGCGGAGCTTGCGACGGTCTTCGACAACCTCAAGCCTGACGTCGTCGTCACCGTGGCCGACCGCTACGAGACGCTGGCCACCGCCGCCGCCGCAACCTACATGAATCTGCCCGTCGCTCACGTGCAGGGCGGTGAGGTCACCGGCTCCATAGATGAGAAGGTGCGTCACGCGGTCACCAAGCTGTCCGGGCTGCACTTCGTCGCCAACGAGCGTGCGGCCGAGCGGGTTCGGAGGATGGGGGAGAACCCCGGCGCCGTGCATGTGACCGGCTGTCCCTCCATCGACCTTGCGGCTTCGGTATTGGCCAGCCCCGAGATCACGTTTGATCCTTTTGAGAAGTACGGCGGCGTCGGCGCGCGCCTCGATCTGTCAGGGGGATATCTGGTCGTCTTGCAGCACCCCGTGACGACGGAGTATGACGCGGCGCGGTCTCAGGTCAATGAGACACTGTATGCGGTCCGCGACCTTGGCGTGCAGGTCCTCTGGTTCTGGCCGAACGTCGACGCGGGCTCCGACGGCACGTCAAAGGGGATACGAGTCTTTCGCGAGCAGGACGGCACGGACCACTTCCATTTCTTCAGAAGCTTCCCGCCCGAGGATTTCCTGCGTCTCATCCACAACAGCAGGTGCCTCGTCGGCAACTCGAGCGTGGCGATTCGCGAGGCGGCGTTCCTGGGGGTGCCTGCCGTGGACATCGGGACACGCCAGGCCGGTCGAGACGCCGGAGCCAACGTCATCAACGTGGGATACGACCGTCTTACGATAGAACAGGCGGTGCGGCGCCAGATGGACTCTGGGCGGTACGCGTCCGACGCGCTGTACGGCGACGGCAAGGCCGGCGGGCGTATCGCCAAGCTGCTGGAGTCGGTCGAGCTGTCAATCGAGAAGCATCTGTGCTACTAGGATCAGGGGCGGCATAGCGAGATGGACTCACAGCGACAACAGCGCATCGAGGACCTCGGATACGACTACATCGGTCGCGCCAAGGCGGGAGTCGAGGCCTGCAACCTGTGCGGTTCCTCGGAGTTCGTGACAATCGCTCATCGCGATCGCTACGGATTCCCCCAGCGGGCCGACGCATGCGTTCGCTGCGGCCTTGTCTTCCTGAACCCCCTGATGACGCCGGCCGAATACCGGGAGTTCTACTCCCGCACCTACCGGCCGCTGCTCAGCGCATACTACGGGCGGCGGGTCAACGCCGAGACGATTCAACAGGAGCAGTCGGACTACGCCGACCATCTGGCGTCGGTCTTGGAGCCGCACGCTCCGAAGGGAAGACACCTTGACGTCGGCGGATCCACCGGTGTGGTCGCCAGACGCCTCGCCGATCGGTTCGGGCTGGAGTCGACCGTTCTCGATCCGTCGCCGGACGAGTTGCGCCATGCCAAGGAACTCGGTCTGGAGACGATTGCCGGCTTGTTGGAGGATGTCGATCCCGGTACCGGATACGATCTGATCAGCGTCTGCCAGACGGTCGATCACCTGCTCGACGTGGCAAGCGCGATGGTCAGGTTGCGCAGGCTCATGACCGATTCGACCCTCCTCTTCATCGACATCGTCGACTTTCGAGCGGGCTATCTGCGCAACTGGAGCATCGAGGAGACAATCAAGATCGATCATCCGTACTACCTGACCGAATCGACGATCGAAGCCTACCTCGTGCGGTTTGGATACCGCGTGCTCGACAAGGATTACGCGCCGGATCATCTTCACGTCGGATACGTGTGTCGCGCGGCGGCCGCCGTCCCGGACGCGAAGCCGTCAGTTGAGGACGTGCGGCTGCTGTTGCGCGAGATCAGAACCGTCCAGAACCCGCCGAAGGGAGCAGCGCTGCCATGAGCCTCGTTCTCGGTCTCATCCCGGCGCGCGGAGGCTCCAAGGGAATCCCGGGCAAGAACAGCCGGCTGCTTGCGGGAAAGCCGCTGCTTCAGTACGCCGTGGATGCTGCCAGGGCCTCGGGGGTCATCGATCGGATCGTCGTCTCAACGGATTCGGCCGAGATATCGGAACTGGCCGAGAGACTCGGCGCCGAGGTGCCTTTCATGCGACCCGGCGAGCTGGCCACCGACGAAGCGCCTATGCTGCCGGTGGTCCAGCATGCAGTGAGAAAGCTTGAGGCGTCGGGCTGGCGGCCGGACGTGGTCGTCGTATTGCAGCCGACCGCGCCTTTGAGGCGACCGGAGCACATCCGCCGGGCACTGGAGTTGCTCGACGAGACGGGCTCGGACTCGGTGGTGAGTGTCGTGCAGGTGCCGCGGCACTACTCGCCGCAGTACGTCATGAGGATCAAGGGGGAGCGGCTTGCGAACTACCTGCCGGAAGGCGCGTCACTGGCGCGGCGGCAGGACGCGGAGCCGGCCTACTCGCGTGACGGCACGGTGTACGCGGTGCGACGGGATGTGCTGATGAACGAGAATACGATCTACGGTGATGATTGCCGGCCGCTGGT